>CAMWPF010000259.1 GCA_947176045.1 uncultured Treponema sp.
CCTGAATATGTCAGCCGGCTTGCGGATGAAGTAGCCGACGTTGTTGCCCACCGCTAACCGCTTATTGCCAAGCTCCTGATTGTGGATGTACTTGCAGATGATGACGGGCTTGCGGCAGGACAGCATTTCCATCAGCGTCGCAGGGCCCGCCTTGATGACGGCGCAGTCGCAGATCTTCACCAGCTCGTCGAGGAAGTCCACAAAGCCGAATACGTGCAGGTCCAAGCTCCGATGCATCTTTCCGAGGATTGTCAAATTCTTCCGCTTCACCTTGTCCCGCCCGCATACGACGGCGACGGCGAAATTCGCGCGGTGCAGGATGCAGCGGTTCACGATTTCAAGCGCGCCCGGCAGCCCCTCGCCGCCGCCCACCAGCAGGACGACCTTCTTATCAGGAGCGAAGTTGTGCTTCCGCCGCAGCGCGAGGACTTCTTCCGGCGAAACGGGATCGCGGAATTTCTGGTTCATGAGGAACGGAATGATTTCCACGTTCCTCTCCGGAACGCCGCATTCCTTCACGGCGACAGCCTTCGCTTCCGGCGAATACACCAGATACCGCACGTCGCGCGCCCAGAACCAGCAGTGCGGCACCGTAAACGGGTCGGTTACAACCACCGTGAAGCGGACGGTCCACGGAATGTTCTGGAGCACGTCCCGCACGTACGGCGTGATCGCAAAATGGAACGACACGATGTCGGTCGGGCGCTCCCGCAGAACCATCTTCCGCAGATAGCGCCGTGTTTCGGGCGCGAGGAAGTGCTTCAGCCCGGTTTGGAACCAGCGGTGCTGCCCGAGCTCATAGACAAGCGGAAACGCGCCCGGAATATAGTTGCACGCGTAATTATAAAACTTCTCGAACAGCACGTGTCCGAACTTCCGCTTGCTGAATCCGTTGAGCATTTTGATTTCAACGGATTCCTGCCGCTCCTTCATCGCCGAAGCCAGCACCTTCGCCGCGGAAATGTGTCCTGCGCCGGTATTCAAATACAAAAACAAGAATTTTCTGTCCGCCTGCATACCCATTCCCGAATCAATAGACATATGTAAAGCCGACGGAAAAGTAGTTTTGGAAGGAATCATGCAGCGCCCCCCTCCAAGCGTTCCGCGCGGCCTGCACCGCCTCGGCAGAGGCGTATGTTCCCGGATACAATGGCGAATCAACTCCGTCGTTCCGCACATATTCAAACGTGTACCCCGCCGAAATAGAAAAGACGCCCGCCTTCGTGCGGCGGAATTCGTATTCCGCCGAAATTCCCGCCTGAATGATGTACATGATGTCGGACTGCTTCAAGAAATCAGTCGCATCGGAGGCGGAGCCGAGGCCGCCGGAATTCATTTCGACGCCGCCGTCGGAAATGAAGCCGCCCGCCTCCCGTTCCGAACGGAGCATGACATCCTCGTCCGACCACGATTGCGCGGCGTTGCCGTGGCGCACGAACGTCGTCAGCGTGGAAAGCTTCAGCGTCGGAATCGGCTTGAAGGCGATGCGGAAGCTGCACCTGTCGGAATTCGGCGGCAGCTCGGAGCCGATGTACATTCCGCAGTTCGTGTAGTCCGAATAATTGTACCGCCGGTCTTCCGTATAATACGACGTGTACGTGTACGGCGTCACGAGCGTGTAGTCGAATGAAAGCTGGCTGCATATCGAATCAAGCGGCGTGTAGATGAAGCCCGTCTTGAACGCCGTCCGCACGGCCGCGTCGTTGAGCTTCAGCTTGAGGACGGACTTCGGCTGCAGGTCGTCGAAGGCGGCGTTCGCCGTCAGGACGATGCACGGAAGCGGCCTCCATTCCAGCTGGAGTCCGGCAATCACGTTCTCATTGAATCCCGAGACGTTCGCAACCACCGCGAACGGAACCGGCATCAGATACGCCGGCGCGAACCGCTTCCCATAGATGACGGACTCATAATAGGAAACGCACAGCTTGCGCTTGAACAGCGGAAGCCGGATGGAATGGAACGCGAGGAATTTTCCCGCAGCGCAGTCGCTCTTGCGGGTATAGTCAGCCGCCGCCAGCCCCGCCAGCAGATGGACGTATTCAAAATGCCTTCCCGAATAATTGAACGAAGCGTTCAGCATCTGGACGGCGCTCGGATTGAGGAGGATGTCGCTGTCCGGATACAAGCCGAACGCAGCCTTGTTCAATCCGAACGTTCCATACAGCGAGCCAGTTCCGACAGAGACGATGCCGTTGAAGTCGAAAAGCAGATCCATCTTCCCGCAGTCCACAAACAACGTGTCAATCTTCTGGCGGTCGCTGTCCTTGACGAACAGGGGGACGGCGTCCTCCACGGAAATGGCGCTGTTCATGCCGACGACGCCCACGTTCCAGCTTGCGGAAAACAAATCGGAAACAGCGGCGTCTCCGGCAAAACGCACGTCTGCCGCAAAGAATTCTGTGTCCTCGAAATACCGTGTGTTCTTGTCGCCGCCGGATTCCAATTGGTACAGCTTGACGTCCATGTCCCCGGACGCGGAGACGTTCCACGGCTTTGAAAAGTACCGCGCCTCATAATGCCGGGCCTTTTCCGCCTCGTCGGGATCGCCGCGCTCCGCGACAGCCGCAAGCATCCTGCGTATGAAGCCGGCAGGATACGGCTTGAGCTGCGGAAGCGCCTCCACATACCCCTTGAGGTACCAGCCGACGGCGTCCGCATACAGCTCGCCCTCGGGTTCGACGCCCGCCTGCGCCGCGGCCGCACCGATAGAAAAGAGAAGGAAAAACAGGATCAGGAAGCTCTTGCACTTTTTCATATTCAACAACAGATTCTATCAATATACTTCTTTCTTGCATGAATGACAAGTTATATGCTATTCTGAAAATCAAAATGAAAGCGCAGGAAAAGCAACTTCTTTACACCATGCTCAAGGCGGCGGCAGACAGCTGCTGCGGATTCCATTCGCCGGACTTTCTGGAACAGCCGGCATTTGCCGACGACCGCGCGGAGACGGGGGCATCCGGCGCCGTAGGAACAGCGTCCCCGGCGCTTCCCGCACGCAGTCCGTCCGCCGAAAACCACCCCGCTTCGGGCGCCGGGCGGGAACCGCCACCTGAAACGGAGGAAGCCGGCGAAACCGTAG
>CAMWPF010000260.1 GCA_947176045.1 uncultured Treponema sp.
GTGGAAGAAGCAGCAGTTCGGCGAAGACGCGGGCGTCCCCAAGCGCACCGTCTATCGGAAGATTACGCGGTGACGCAGCGCCCGTCATGGGCGATAGCGGAAAGCGGAGGGGGCGCAAGCCGCTCCGCTTTTTTGTCATTTTTCTGACAATTGAACAAAATATGTAAAAATGTTATTTTTTCAACTATGAACACATTGGTTGCCCTGTGCGCGGTCGGCGCGGAAAAAATCCTTGGAAATGAAATCAAGCAGCTCGGCTACAAGCTCGCCGGAAACGCGTCCGGGCGTGTGTTTTTTTTGGGAGACGACGGCGCCTTGTTCCGGGCGAACCTCTGCCTCCGCAGCGCCGACAGGGTTTTCCTTCAGATGGCGGCGTTCACGGCGGACAATTTCGACGACTTGTTCGAAGGCGTCTATGCCGTGAACTGGCATGATTTTTTCAAAAAAGACGCGAAGATAACGGTGGACAAAGTCCGCTGCTACAAAAGCCGCCTCAATTCGGAACACGCCGTTCAAGGCGTCGTTCAAAAAGCCATCTACAAGAAGCTCGGCGAACGCTGGAATATGTCGACGCTCCCAGAATCCGGCGAATCATATGCCGTCCGCGTCTACTTGAACGAAAACACGGCGCACGTCCTTCTGGATTTGTCGGGACTGCCGCTCCATAAGCGCGGCTACCGCGCGGACGGCGGCGCGGCGCCATTGCGGGAAACGGTCGCCTTCGTCCTCTTGCAGGAAATGCTCTGGCGGCGCAAGACGCCGCTGCACGATCCGTTCTGCGGTTCCGGCACGATTGCCATCGAAGCGGCGCTGTACGCCTACAACGTCGCGCCGGGATTCGGACGGCAGTTCGCTATTGAAAAGCTGCCGTTCTTCGACGCGCGGCGCGCTTCGGAAATCCGCCGCGAGGAAGCGGCAAAAATCCGCACGGATGTGGAAGTCCGCATCACCGGCTCGGACATCGACGCCGAAGCCGTCGCCCGGAGCAGGAAGAACGCGGAATACGCCTGCGTCACGGCAGGACGCGCGCTTCAATCCATCGGCATCGATGCAAAGATTCCGCGCCCGGATTTTATTCAAGCGGATTTTGCGGAACTCAGCGCACCCTACGAGCACGGGCTTATTTTGTGCAATCCGCCCTACGGCGAGCGTCTCGGCGACGAGCAGCAGGCAGTCCAGCTCTACAAACGGATGGGCGTCCTGCGCGACAACTTCACCGGCTGGAATTTCGGAATCATCACCGCGCACCGAAAATTTCAGGAATCGTTCGGAAAGTACGCAAACCTGCTCAAGGACGTGAAGGCGGGCAGCCTCAACACGACGCTCTACGTGTACACCGACAGCACGGCGGACAGGCAGAAAGCAAAACATCAACAGAAAGGCTGAGCAAGACAAAATGGCGACAATTGTAGAACATGAAAAACGGAAGCATGAAATCTTGCAGCGGGCGCTGGACGTCTTCATAGATGAAGGATACGAAGACGTTACGTTCCAGAAAATTGCCGACCGCTGCGGAATCACGCGCACGACGCTGTACATCTATTTCAAAAACAAGCGTGAGATTTTCCTCTGGAGCATCAAGCAGATGATGGAAAACATGGAGCAGACGCTTGCCAAAATCATCCAGGACACCACCGCCTCCGCGGAACGGGCGCTCCGGGAAGTCCTCCGCAACATCATTTCTGAATGCGAAAAAAATAAAAAACTATTCAGCGTCATCCTTGTATATCTCATCCAGCTGCAAAAAACGGGAAAAGATCCGGAAAGGCAGGTCCGCCGACGCATCATCCGCCTGCGCCATCTGCTTTCCGAACTGATTATCCGCGGCATCCGCAACGGCGAATTCAAGCACGTCAGCGTCAAGAACACAAACGAAATGATTTACAGCATCATCGAATCTTCGATTTTCAAGCTTTCCGTCTTGAATCAGGAAAACATTGCGGAAATGTACAACGTCGTTTCCATAACCGTGGACGGCATGACCGCGTAAAATTCCCAACACCGCGGACGCGCGCTAAAGCTGCGGAATGTATTCAAACGAAGCCGGGCGGACGGCGCCGTCAGAATGCGCGCCGCCTTTTACCGCCGCGCTGTTGTTGATGCCGGAATAATCGTACATATCATCCGCCGAAGAATTGAACGGAATCGTAATGTCCGCAAGCACATTCCCGTCAACATCTTTGACCGGAAGCTCCTGCAATTCCGACCAGAACAGCATCGTATAATTTTCTGATTTGTCCACTTTCTGCCCAATCATTCCGACGACAGAAACCGGCTTGTCGAAAAAATCCTGCGGCAGCACGGAACGCAAATTAATCACCTTGCCGACAGCCAGTCCGGCGCTTATTTCGCCAGATTCATTAACGGCAAACGTCCGCGTCTTTTTCGTATTGGAATCAGGCGCATACGACAAGACAAGGACTATCGAAAAATCGTCTGCGGCCTTTGAATCAGAATCAAGGACGGCGGGAATATCGTCGCCGCACACTTCCAGACACTTCGTCTCTTCATTGTATTCCAAGTATGCATCCGGAGAAAAGTCATTCCAGCTGTACGACTTCGTGCCGGACAACGGCTCGTCAGAATTCCACGTTCCCCAGCCGGTCAGTATATATCCGTCCGAAAAGCAGTAGCGCGCCGCGTATTCATATTTTTCATCTTTCAAAAAATATTGGTCAACAAATTGATACGCCGTCAAGTTGTCCTTGTCTGTCGGAATAATTTCTCCGATGTTGATTGCGGCGCCGTCATCCTCGGCGTCCTTCTTTCGAAAAATATTTATGTATTTCGCATTTTCATTCCGTGCGAGCGCGATGGTAACCGTATTGTTCTTTTGAAGTTGAACATCAGGAACGCGGACCGTCTTATCTTCGTCAGTGCAAGAGACCAGCACGCACAGGCAGGCTGCCGCCAAAACGACACCGTTTTTATTCATAAAAAACCTCGTTTCATTATCGGAAAAAACCGCGCGCCTCTTTATCTGTTTTACGGACGAGCCAGGCGTTCCCGGCGCCCCCGGGCCGCGCCCCCCCCAATTAAAAGCGCCCCCAAAACCGGGGCGCGGGTGTGGGG
>CAMWPF010000261.1 GCA_947176045.1 uncultured Treponema sp.
CTTCGCCGTCGCCTCGCTGGAATTGTACTGCTGGGCGGCGCGCTCCGCCCGGATTTCCCCACGCTCGGACGCCGACGCAACAAAGTCAACCGCGCCGCTGTTCACGAGCGCCGCCTCCAGCTTCTTTGTCAGAATTTCCGTGTCGATATGCTCATCGCTCATGTTGCGGTACGAGCCGACAATCACGACGGGCAGCCTGCCGCCATGGGCGGCAGGATATCCTTGGATCCGCGGCGAGGAAAGGCAGGCGGAAATAATTCCGTCCGCCGCAATCCGCACGTCTGTATCATTCCAGTAGCCGCTCAAATCAGTGGCCGTGCCAGAATCCACCCGCGTCACCTTCGTCGTGGCGCAGGAAGAGAAAATGAGCGCCGCCATAACCGCGGCGGCGGATAAAACCGTCCTTCGAATCATGAACACATCCTCGCGCGCGTATGCGGACTACTCGTTTCCAGAAGAAAGGAGGTTGTATTTTTTAAGCGCTTCGGCAACCTTCGCCTCGGTGATTTCCGTCTTCCTGTCCGTCGCGTACTCGCTCACAATGTTGTTCGCGACCGGCGTAACGGCATTGTACGGAAGGTACATCAGGACGAACACCGTTTCATCGGCGTCAACCCAATAATCCTTCTGCGTGGAGCCTTGCAGGATTCCGGCGGTGCGCTGCACGGTCGCCTCCTCCATATAGTTCAATACATCGTCCTTGACGCCGGTGTCCTCCGCATACGTCGTAATGACGGACTTGAGCGTCGTCTGAACTGTGCGCGCAAGCTCCGCGCGTCCGTTCGTCTGGGCGACTTTGAGGGAGTTGGCGCGCGTGCTCATCCTGCCCGAACCGACCGCATATATTCCGTCGTCGGACTCCATGCCTGACAGCACCCACTGCGGGCGCTCCACGCCTTCCGCGCCGATGACCGCCGGAACTTTGTCCGACGCCTTTTCCATCTTGCCTGTAGACGCGCATCCTGCAAAAATCAGCGCAACCGCCACGGCTGCCGCAACTGTCATCTTCATTATGAAACCTCCAAAAATGCAATGCCTTAGAATAACACATTTTTGCACGGCTGTATATATGGAAGCTCCCCCTCCCCGCGGCATCCGGACGTTCCGGCGCAGGACGCTGCGGAGCGCACATATTCATATTGTTAATTGCAAAACAATTATGTATACTGGACACACTAATTCTGCACAAAGGAATGACAGCATGAAAACGAGAAACACAGTACGCGCTTTAGCCAAAGGAATTAAAGTTGGCGCGCTCGGCACTTTGTTGGCGACCTCAACTTTGGGTTGCGGCATGGAAGCCACCAACGACCAAAACCAAGAACAAACCCAAGGCGGCAAATACGAATTGGACTCCTACAAATTCGCGCGCTATGATTTCTTGCCCGATTTACCGGATGGCCGCGAACGAGTTCGCCTTAATCCCGCCCTTACCGATCAACAAAATGTTTTCCAAATTATGGATAATTTGGAAGCCTTTATTAAAACCGAAGTGACAAATGTCAATAACGAACTGCGACGCGACATCAGTTATCCCCAAAATGATTTGCAAAATGCTTTGGTGACAACTTTTCCAACAAAAGGTCAATTAAGCAGAATTAGTGAAAATATTTCCAATTGGTATATTAATTCATCAGAAGTTTTTGCCCAAATAATCAACCAAATTAGAGGTCAGGATAATAAAGCAAAGTTTAGAGCTTGTTATGACATGTTGGCGGACCGTGCGTATCGTGATTCGTTGCACCTGCAAGATTTCAACCTCCCGTTCCAAGAAGTTCCGGCGGATCAAAATTTGCCTGAAATGCAAGCGGCGTTAAGCGCAGTGGGCATTGATGCTAACGATTACCAACAAATCGAAAACGAATTCGAAAGGATTTTGAGCCAAGTCGCTGGACAAAATGGGCTTCGCACTGAAACCCTACAAAATTACATGGACTATTCACTACTAATTGAGAGTCTCTACGGCGTTGAAGACTATCTCTACAAGGGTTTTAACGGCACTGTGATTCCTGCCAAACCAGAAAGAGTGAATGAAACCTACTATTTTGGATATCGCATAAATGATTTTTTTAATAGTCATATTGACAGACAATTAGCAAAATTGCAGGCCAATAATTTAACGCGCGATGCCGAATTGGTCAGATAATTTTTGCTAATCAAATCATAAAAAAGCAAGTTGGTGGACTTGCTTTTTTATTTTTACCAAACAATTTCATCGTCAATGGGGAACGAGTGACGCGTCGGGACATTCAGCGGCTTCGTAATCCAGCCGCAATAAAAAAGCGCCGTCCGCAAAAACGGAAGGCGCCGATTACCGGCGAAGAGACTTGAACTCTTACACGGTCGCCCGCAACAGATTTTGAGTCTGTCGTGTCTACCATTCCACCACGCCGGCAGGATTTTCCAATCATAGCAGATCCGCGGGGCTTTTTCAAGAGGCCTCCAATCAGTATAATCGGATTATGGCAAAAATGTCCGCAGCGCGCGCCGGCAGCGCCGAACACATCCTAAAGAGCGTATTCGGCTACGATTCGTTCCGGCCGCTCCAAAAGGAAATCATCGAAAACGTCATGCGCGGCAAGGACACGCTGGCAGTCATGCCGACCGGCGGCGGAAAGTCGCTGTGCTACCAGATTCCGGCGCTGCTGTCGGACGGCATCACCGTCGTCGTGTCGCCGCTGATTTCGCTGATGCAGGATCAGGTGAACGCGCTCCGGGAGAACGGCGTGGACGCCGTGTTCCTGAACAGCTCGCTCGAACGCGGCGGATTCATCGATGCGGTGCTTCAAATCAAAAGCGGAACGGCGCGGCTGGTGTACGTTTCGCCGGAAGGGCTTGCGACGCAGCGGACGCAGGACATACTGCGGGAAAGCCGGCTTCCCGTGCGGTGCATAACGATTGACGAAGCGCACTGCGTCAGCGAGTGGGGCCACGACTTCCGCCCCGACTACATGGAAATCGCCGCCGTGCGGCGCCAGTTCCCCGACGCGGTGTGCCTCGCGCTCACAGCGACGGCGACGGCGCACGTCCGCGACGACATCATCAAGAATTTGCAGATGCAGGATC
>CAMWPF010000262.1 GCA_947176045.1 uncultured Treponema sp.
TGGCGCATCTGGGACTGGGAACGGACAACAGCGCGGCGATTGAAGCCGCCGCCGAAACGCCGAACCTCTACGGCGACACGGCGTGGGTTCCGATGGAAGGCGCCCGCCGCTTTCTGGAAAAAGCGGGAAGCGGCAGGCTGCTGTTCGGAAGCGACCTTCCCATCGACGGGCTTGACACCTACCACCACAATCCGCGGGGCGAACGCTCCGTCTATCAGGACTACTTCCACCGCCTTCCCGCACTTGTTCCGCCGGAAGACTACGAGAACGTCATGTGGCGGTCGGCGGCGCGGCTGTTCGGACTGCCGTTCTAAAGGCGGATGAGGAACGACGCTCCGGCAGGTACGTTCAGGACGAGCCGCCCGCCGTCAATCCGCGCGTCCAGCGCGCAGCCCAGCGCGTCCTCGGCGGGAACGCCCCGCGCCGCAAACTGCGTGCCGAACGCGTCCAGCGGCAGGGATACCTCGCGGGCGCAGCTGTCGGCGGAGCAGACCGTAAGCCACAGCTCCTCCGGCGAAAAGCGCGCGAACGCGAACACATAGTCCTCGTCCCAGACCACCTTGAATCCGCCGTCGGCGAACGCCGCGTTTCCGGCCTTGATGTGCGAAAGCGCGGCGTACAGCTTCCAGATGCCGGACGACTCGAAGTCCTCGTCCCACGGCATCGGATAGCGGCAGCCCTCGTTGTCGTCGGTGCGGCCGCCGATGCCCGCCTCGTCGCCGTAGTAGATGCTCGCGCAGCCAGGCAGCGTGAACAGCATGATGACCGCGCCGCGGACTGCTTCCGGCGGGACGGCGGGATTGTTGTGCAGGCGGGGCACGTCGTGGCTGTCGAGCAGGTTGAACTGCACCTGCCTGATTGCGAACGGCAGCCGCGACAGCCATTCCGTAATCCGATGCGACAAGTCGCGCGCCGTCATTCGGTAGGGAACCGCCCGCAGCTCCGGGCAGCGGGCGTTGAACAGGTCGGGCTCGCCGTAGAACTGGCGGATGGGGCGCGACGAGCCGAAGTAGTTCATCGGCGAATCCCATTCGTCGCCGTTGAGGAATTCCGCGCAGTCGCTCCAGTCTTCCGCAAGGATGTACGCCTGCGGATTCTCCTCCTTGATGCTGCGGCGGATTTCCGGCCAGACCTCGTGGTGGAGCTGGATCTCGTCGTTGCGCGCCATCGTGTCGGCGACGTCGAAGCGCCAGCCGTCCATGCAGAACGGCGGCTTGAGCCATTTCTTCACAAGGGAGTCAGGGTCGCGGTACAGCCGCGCGCGCAGCGCCTGCGACGTGTAGTTCAAGGTCGGCAGCGTCGGAACGTCGAACCACGCCTTGTAGGAGTTGTCCGGCTTGAAGAAGTAGAATCCGCGCTCCGGCGCGTCGGGATTGTTGAAGGCGCCCTCGCTTTTGGAAAAGAACGTTCCGTCGCGGTTGAACCAGCGGTTTGCGATGCCCGTATGGTTGATGGAGACGTCAAGAATGATCTTCATGCCGTTCTTGTGCAGCTCCTCCGCCAGCGCCGCAAGCGCATCGTCGCCGCCGAAGTGGGGATCGACGTGGAAGTAGTCGAGGCAGTCGTACTTGTGGACGGTCGCGCCGTAGAAGATCGGATTGAGGTACAGCGCCGTTACGCCGAGCCGCTTCAAGTACGGAATCTTCTGCCGCACGCCCTCCAAGTCACCGCCGTAGAAGTCGAGGCAGTGCGACTGCGCGTAGCGGGCGGGAACGCTGTTCCAGTCGGCGACGCGCTGCGCCGGATGCCCGTCGAACGTGTACTCGCCGTCCTGCACGTCGTTGGCGGGATTTCCGTTGCAGAACCGCTCCGGGAATATCTGGTAGAACACCGCGCCCTTGACCCATTCCGGCTGCTGGTATCCGGTCAGGATGCGGAAGTCATGCCCTTCGTCGGGAATGTGCGTCGAAATTCCCGCCTCCGTGTAGTAATAGACGCACCGCGCCGTCACAAGGTAGAACTGGTAGCGCAGCTCCTTCTCCCATATCTGGACGTCCGCCTCGTAGCGGCGAAGGCCGTCCCGCTCCTGCACGGCGCGCATCGCCTCCAGACGCTCCACGCCGTTCTTCTTCGTGCGGAATATGACCGCCGACACCGGCGCGTCCGCGGCCAGCTGGAGGGCGACCGTAATCCGCTCGCCCTTCGCGGGAAGCGGATTGCTCACAAACCAGCGCGAGCCGTCGCTGTAGACGCTCTCAAGCCAGCGGGCGGAACCGTCCGCCGCCGGCTGATTTGATGTATGTGATGGAATGGAATTGTTCATGGAAAAAAGTATAGCAGAATCGCGGCGGATGTCAAACGGAGTTTTTCCGCCCGGACGGCGGGACATGCAGGAAGAGGGGGATTGATAATCTGCGTTTTTTTGGTATGATGAGGACGGCGGACGGGAAATTCCGCACCGCATTCCTGCATCTTTCTACAAAGGAGCGTATATGCCGCATATCGCAATCCAACTGTACCCCGGACGCGACGGGGAGACCAAGAAGCGCCTCGCCGAAGCCGTCCTGAACGCCGCCGCCGCGGAGCTTGGACGCGGACGGGAGCATTTTTCCGTCAGCATCGAGGACGTTCCGCAGGACGAATGGAAGGAGCGCGTCTACGACAAGGTCCTCGCCGACGGGAACACCGTCATTCCGCCGGAATACGAACTGTAGGGAAGGAACGCCTCCGCACGCAAGGCAGGCGCGCCGGACGGCCGCAAGCGGCTACCGTCGTTCATATACAACGTCGCGAATAGTCAGGGATGTGCTTGTTACCGAGCCGTAATAGCTCCGGCGGTCATACACTCCCAAATTCACAACGGCATTTGCAGACCAATCATACCGCTTCTTCGGAGAGAACGTGATGCCGCCCCTTTCATCTTCCTTGTATGTGCCTGATTCATACAGGGCGCCCCAAAATGAATCTCCGAACTCCATTCCCATGAATATGCCGCCGATGTATCGTTCGTACGTTCCGTCATCTGCATCCAACCTAAACCGCTCGACATACGAATCGCCGTTATAATATGCGACATCCTGCGCCCGGTATTCCACAATGCTGCCAAAGCCGCCAGAAC
>CAMWPF010000263.1 GCA_947176045.1 uncultured Treponema sp.
AAATTCCGCCCGCAGCTGCATGCCCGCAGCCGGCATCTACTACCGCATGATGCCCCGCGGAGGAAATGTATACGACAACATTCTCGCCGCCTACATCGTCCTCTCTTTTTAAGGAAAAGGGCCGTCCTCGCAAAAAAGGACAGCATTGTGATTCAATAATTGATTATGCTTTCCACTTTTTTATATAACCGCAAACACTTTAATTCACGGACGTCGGCATGATGCAGGAACACCCCCCCCCGCGCAATCCTGACAAAAAAGCCGCCTTTTCAGGCGGCTTTTTTGTCTAAAGCTGGACGGCTACCGTGCGTATTCTACGATGCGCGTCTCACGGATCATCGTAAGCCGGATTCTTCCCGGATAGCGAAGATCGTTTTCAATCTGCTTTGCGATGCTTGCCGCCAATTCCTTGACATCGGAATCCGCAACCTTCTCATTGTTGACGAGAATCCGCAGCTCGCGTCCCGCCTGAATCGCATACGCCTTTTCAACGCCCGGAAACTTTTCCGCAATCGCCTCCAAATTTTCAAGGCGCTTTACATAATTGTCAATCGTCTCGCGCCGAGCGCCTGGACGCGCCGCAGAAATCGCATCGGCAATTTGAACCAGAACGGCCTCGATGGTCGCAGGCTCAACGTCGTTGTGATGCGCCGCAACCGCATTGATGACGCGGGAATCCTCGCCCATCTTCCGCGCTATTTCGGCGCCGATCTCCGCATGGTTCTGGTCGCTGTCGTTTTCCGCGCCCTTGCCGATGTCATGCAGGATTGCGGCACGCTTCGCCAGCTCCCGGTCGGCGCCCACTTCGGCGGCGAGCATCGATGCGATGACCGCCACCTCCTTGGAATGGGAAAGGACGTTCTGTCCGTAGCTCGTACGGAAATACAGCCGTCCAAGCGCGCGGACGCCTTCCGTCGGCATATTGTGGATCCCCATGTCGAACAGGGCGCGCTCGCCCTCCTCGTATATCTTGTTCTGAACTTCTCGCGTAACCTTCTGGACGATTTCCTCAATCCGCGCCGGGTGAATCCGTCCGTCGGAAATCAGGCGCTCCAGCGCCTCCTTCGCAATCTCCTTGCGCACCGGATCGAAGCAGGAGATGACGACCGCTTCCGGCGTATCGTCGATGATGATGTCGACGCCGGTCAGCGTCTCAAGCGTACGGATGTTGCGCCCTTCGCGCCCGATGATCCGCCCCTTCATTTCATCGCTCGGCAGTGAAACGGTCGATACGGTGATGTCGCCGGTCGTCTCCGACGCAATCCGCTGTATCGTCGAAACAAGGATTTCCCGCGCCTTTTTCTCCGCCGCAAGCTGCGCGTCCTGCTCGATTTTGTTCAAAAGCGCTTGGGCGTCATGCTTCGCGTCGTTCTCAAGGTTCTTGATGATCAAATCCTTGGCGTCCTGCACAGTCAGACCGGAAATCCGCTCCAGCTCCATACGGTACGCTTCCTCTTGGGCGACGAGCGCCGTCTCACGCGTCTTGATGGCGGCAATGCCGGACTCGATCTCCTTCTCGCGCCGCTCGCAGTCGGCGGCACGCTGGTCGACCAACTCCTCCTTCTTGCTTACCCTTGCCTCATAGCGCTGCACTTCCGCGCGCCGCTCCCGGTTTTCGCGCTCCTGCTGGTTTCGTTCCCGAATGAGTTCATCCTTCGCATTAAGCAGAATTTCTTTTTTCTGTGCCTCAGCCTCTCTAATAGCATCCTGTTTTACACGTTCTGCCTTTTGCTCTGATGCAGATAATTGAAATCTGGCGTACAGCCAGCGAATAGTCCATCCAAGAACAACCCCCGCAACAGGAAGCGCGATGCACATGACAATGTTCATCTGACACTCCTTGTTAAATAGAATTGCTCAATTTGATGGATAATAACATATCGAAATATAATAGTCAAATATCTTGGATACGATTCTCCCGAAATTCCCCTGTTTTAAAGAGGAATTTGCAGAAAGCCGATAGGGAGGAACGTCGGCGCTACATCGAAAAATCTTTTCCGAGGTAGACTTCGCGAGCGAGCGGCGAATCAAGAATTTCCTGCCGGGAGCCTTGAATGGAAATCTGTCCAGAACTGACGATGATTGCGCGGCTGGTGATTTCCAGCGTGTCGCGGACATTGTGGTCGGTGATGAGGATTCCGATGCCGCGGTTCGCGAGAAGCCCGATCATGCTCTTGATGTCCGCGACGGCAATCGGATCGATTCCGGCGAACGGCTCGTCCAGCAGCAGGAATTTCGGCTCGATGGCGAGGGAGCGCGCGATTTCCGTGCGCCGCCGCTCGCCGCCAGAAAGCGTGAACGCAAACTGCTTGCGGATCCGCCCGATGGCGAATTCCTCAATCAGCTCGTCGAGCCGCTGCTTCTTTTGGGCGCGGGACAAATCCGACCGCGTCTCCAGAATCGACCAGATGTTCTCCTCGACGGTCAGCTTCTTGAATACGGACGGCTCCTGCGGAAGGTAGGAAATGCCGCGCCGCGCCCGCTTGAACATCGGAAGCGCCGTAATCTGCTCGTCGTCCAGAAAAATGTCGCCGGACGTCGGCTTGTAGAAGCCGACAATCATATAGAACGTCGTCGTCTTTCCGGCGCCGTTCGGCCCCAGCAGCCCGAGTATTTCGCCGGTCTTCATCTTGAAATCGATGCCCTGCACGACCTTCTTGTGTCCGAAGCTCTTGAACAGGCTCGACACGCGCAGCGTATGCTCGCCCGGCGCCGGCGCTTCGGAACCATCCTGAACGGCAGCCGTGCCGGCGCTTTCCGCTGCGCCGCCTGCTTCCGGCCGCATTTCCCCGTCTGTCATTCCGCACGCTCCTCCGCCGCGCCGGCGCTTTCCGCCGCAGCCTGCCTCTTTTTCTTTTTCGACGTCTTTTTGTCCGACGCCGCCGCTTCCGGCGCCGGGGCATCCGCCTTGGCAGACGCCTCTGCGCCGGAAGCAGAATCCGCAAGCCCAGCCGCAGCGTCCGCCTGTTCCACAGTTCCGGCGTCCGAGGAGCCGCTGGAACCGCCTTCAGGCGCGCCGTCCGCCGCAGGAGCGTCCGCTCCGCCCGAATCAGACTC
>CAMWPF010000264.1 GCA_947176045.1 uncultured Treponema sp.
GATTGTCGAAGACTTCATGAAGGCGGTCGGAGCGGTTCCGGTCGTGTACGGACTGCGCAACGAATGCTGCGGCGCGTATACGGCGCTGGAAGATCAGAAGATTCCCGCACGGCGCAGCGCCGCCATTTTGGATGACGCGGCGTCCCACGGCGCGGAGCTTCTGGTGACCGCCTGCCCGCTGTGCCGATACAACCTTGTACGGAACGCGGGCGGACGGAACCTTCCGGTGCTTTATTTTACGGAGCTCCTTGCGGAGGCGCTGGGAGTCAAGGAAAAAGCCCTTTCCAATCCGGAGGCATATTATGCTTCAAAGTGAGCTGTTGAAAATAAAGGAAGAAATCCTTTCAGTGAGCGGCGTGAATCCGCTGCGCTGCATGCAGTGCGGAAAATGTTCGGGCACGTGTCCGAACTATGACGAGATGGAGTACCATCCGAACCAGTTCGTCCGCATGGTCGAAACCGCGGAGCTGGAGCCGCTTCTGGCATCAACTTCCCTGTATAAATGTCTTTCATGCATGGCGTGCATCGAGCGCTGTCCGCGCCAGGTCGAGCCGGCGCGGCTTGTCGAGGCGGTTCGGCTGGTCGTGGAACGCCAGCGCGGCCCGCAGCATCTGGAGGCGGAAGACATTCCTTCGAGGCTGGACGGCGATATGCCGCAGCAGGCTGTCGTCAGCGCCTTCAGGAAATACCGCAAATAAGGAGTGGCGAATGGAAAGAATTGGAGTTTTCGTGTGCCACTGCGGCACGAACATTGCCGGCACCGTTGACGTTGAGAAAGTCGCCGAAGAGCTGGGAAAGGTGAACGGCGTCGTCTACTCGACGCATTATACATATATGTGTTCGTCCGCCGGGCAGAAGATGATTGAAGACCACATCAGGGACGACAAGCTGACCGGCGTCGTCCTGTGCTCCTGCTCGCCCCGGATGCACGAAAAGACGTTCCGCGGCTGCGCGGAGCGCGCCGGACTGAATCCGTACAAGGTCGAAGTTGCGAACATCCGCGAGCAGGATTCGTGGGTTCTCAAGGATCCTGCGGAGGCGACGGAGAAGGCGGTCGCGCTTGGAAAGGCGGCGGTCGCGAAGGCCATACTGGACACGCCGCTGACGCCGGGCGAAACCCCGATGACAAAGCGCGCGCTCGTCATCGGCGGCGGCATCGCGGGCATCACCGCGGCGCTCGACATTGCCGATGCAGGATTTCCAGTCGATATCGTTGAGAAGAAGCCGACCATCGGCGGAAAGATGGCGCAGCTTGACAAGACGTTCCCGACACTCGACTGCGCGTCCTGCATCGTTACGCCGAAGATGACCGAAGTCTCCCAAAATCCGAACATCAGGATCCTGTCCTACAGCGAGGTGGTCGGCGTCAAGGGCTACATCGGCAATTTTTCGATTCAAATCAAGCGCCATGCGCGGTATGTTGACGAAACGAAGTGCACGGGCTGCGGCGAGTGCATCGAAAAATGCCCGATGAAGAAGGTTCCCAACGACTTCAACTTGAATTTGGACAGCAAGAAGGCGGTGTACATTCCATTCGCGCAAGCGGTGCCGAAGGTCGCGACCATTGACGCAAGCTACTGCCTTCATATGCAGGCGCTCGCGAAAGGCAAGGACAACGTGTGCGGCCTGTGCGCAAAGACGTGCGGCGCCGGAGCCATCAACTATGCTGCGAAAGATGAGATTATTGAAGAAAAATACGGCGCGATTGTCGTGGCGACCGGCTACAATCCGATTGAACTGACGCAGTTCGACGAATTCGCCTATTCGCAAAGCCCGGACGTCGTGTCATCGCTGGAATTTGAGCGGCTGTGCAATGCGTCTGGGCCGACGAACGGACACCTTCGGCGTCCTTCCGACGGCAGGGAGCCGAAGAACATCGTGTTCGTGCAGTGCGTCGGAAGCCGCTGTTCCGCGGACGCGTCGAAAGGGCATGAATACTGCTCGAAGGTCTGCTGCATGTATACGGCAAAGCACGCGATCTTGACGCGCGACCATTATCCCGACACCAACTGCTATGTGTTCTACATCGACGTCCGCACTCCGGGAAAGAATTTTGATGAATTCTACCGCCGCGCCGTCGAACAGTACGGCGTGCACTACATCAAGGGCATGGTCGGAAAGGTGACTCCGCTTGCCGACGGCACGCTCGACGTCCAAGGCTCCGACTTGATTCTGAACAAGCAGGTGCACATCAAGGCGGACATGGTCGTCCTCGCCGCCTCCATCGAGGCGGACAAGTCGGCGCGGCCGCTGGCGACCATGCTCACGACCAGCATGGACAACAACGACTTCTTCCTCGAGGCGCACGCGAAGCTCCGCCCCGTCGAAAGTCCGACCGCCGGCATCTTCCTTGCGGGGTGCTGCCAGGGGCCGAAAGACATCCCCGAGACAGTCGCGCAGTCAAGCGGAGCCGCGGCGAAGGCGATCTGCCTGCTCGTCAAGGACAAGCTGCAGAACAATCCGTGTACGGCGCATCCTGACGAGGCGATGTGCAACGGATGCGGCCAGTGCGAGAACGTCTGTCCGTACGGCGCGATTTCCTATATCGAAAAGGACTTCCGCGGGCCGAACCGCACGACGGTTGCGCGCCGCGTGTCGCAGGTCAACACGGCGATGTGCCAGGGCTGCGGCGCCTGCACGGTCGCCTGCCCTTCCGGCGCGATGGACCTGCTGGGATTCAGCAACAAACAAATCATGGCGGAGGTTGACGCAGTATGTCAGAATCTGTAAACGAAACGAAATGGACGCCGAAAATCGTTGCCTTCTGCTGCAACTGGTGTTCGTATGCGGGCGCCGACCTTGCGGGAAACAACCGTCTGGAATATCCTGCAAGCGTCAAGATCATACGGATTCCGTGCTCCTGCCGCCTGAATCCGCTGTTCATCCTCCGCGCGTTCCAGCGGGGTGCGGACGGCGTGATCCTGTGCGGCTGCCATCCGGGCGACTGCCACTATTCCACGGGAAATTATTTCGCGCGCCGTCGCATGACGCTGCTGTTTTCGATGCTGAGCTTCCTCGGAGTCGAAAAGGCGCGCACCCGCGTGGAATGGTGT
>CAMWPF010000265.1 GCA_947176045.1 uncultured Treponema sp.
TTCCATGACTGACGTCCTGCTGAAAAAAGCCCGGGACTGCGAGCGGCGCACCGCAGACCGGATTGACTCCAGCGCGGAGCAGACGGAACACCGGCCGCGCTTCCACTTCGCCTCGCCCGCCGGCTGGATCAACGACCCCAACGGCTTCTCGTCCTTCGGCGGAGAGTTCCACCTCTTCTTCCAGCACCATCCGTACTCCGCGCAGTGGGGGTCCATGCACTGGGGGCACGCCGTCACGCGCGATTTTGTGCGCTGGCAGAACAAGGGAGCCGCGCTTGCCCCCGACACGGACGCCGACAAAGGCGGATGCTTTTCCGGAACGGCGATTGACGATGAAGGAACGCACGTCATCGCCTATACCGGCGTCGTCAAGGAAGGCGGCGAAGAGCTGCAGCAGCAGTGCCTGGCAGCCGGCAGCAGCGGAACGTACCGGAAATACGGCAGGAACCCCGTCATCACGGCGGCGGATGTGCCGTTCCCGTTCCAGAGGAACCATTTCCGAGACCCCAAAATCTGGAAGGAAGGCGGCGCATACTTCCTTGCGGCAGCCCTCAAACAGATGGACGGACGCGGCGCGCTCGCGCTGTTCTCCTCGAGCGACCTGCACGCATGGAAATTCGTCTCAGTCATGGACGAAAGCACGGGCATAAGCGGAATGTGGGAATGCCCCGACTTCTTCCGCCTTGACGGGACGGACGTCATCATCGTCTCCCCGCAGGAAATGAAGGCGGACGGTTCCCGCGGCTTCCACGATGGAAACAACAGCGTCTACATGGCAGGCGCGCTCAACCGCGCAACGTTCCGCTTCGAGCGCAAATCCCTGCCGGAAAACGGATTCACCGCGGCGCAGATTGACGGCGGCACCGACTTCTACGCGCCGCAGACGGCGCCTTCGCCGGACGGACGGCGGATCATGATCGCATGGATGCAAAGCTGGGAGTCGCCTGTCACGCCGGAACACCTCCTGTGGTCGGGCATGATGACGTTTCCGCGCGAGCTGCGCATCAAAAACGGGCGGCTCCTCCAAAGCCCCGTGCGCGAAATCGAACAGTACAGAACGAATCCGAGACGCAGGACGCTCTCCTTTTCAGGCGGAGGACGGACAGAACAAGGCTTCGGCGGCATCCGCGGGCGGCACCTCGACATCGGACTTCGCATCATGCCTCCCGCAGGAAGGACGGGCAGCATTTCGTTCCAGTTCGCAAAAAGCGGCGGAAGGTACGCCGAGCTGAAATACGATGCAGGACGCGGCACGCTCACCTTCGACCGCAGCCGCACGCTGAATCCCGGCGCACTCCCCTTACGCTCCATGAATGTGCAGGCGGAGGACGGCGCGCTTTCCCTGCGCATCCTCCTCGACACCAGTTCGATCGAAGCGTTTGCAAACGGCGGAAAGTCGGCGCTCACCGGCGTGTTCTTCATGCCGCGCGACGCGCAGGACATTGCCGTCGCCGCGGACGCAGGCTTTTCAGTCGAATGCATCTGCTTCGACATCGAAGCATGAACGGGCGGACTCAACATGGCTTCGGCACAGCGGCGTGAAAAAGCGGGCGGCTCCAAAGTCCCGCGGCGCCCGCGGGGCCTTCGGAGGAATGGCAGCAGCAGGATGAAAGGAGGAATTATTTCATGGAACCAGCGTATGACGTTACGGCGATCGGAGAAGTTCTGATCGACTTCACACACAGCGGAACCAGCGCGCAGGGAAACGGCTTGTATGAGGCGAATCCCGGCGGCGCGCCGTGCAATGTGCTTGCCATGCTCGCAAGGCTCGGACACAGGACGGCGTTCATCGGAAAGGCAGGAAACGATCTGTTCGGAACGCAGCTCAAGGAGACGCTCGGCAGCCTCGGCATCGGAACAGAAGGGCTTGCGCTGTCCGGAACGGAGCGGACGACGCTCGCCTTCGTCAAGACCGCAGACGACGGAGAGCGGAGCTTTTCATTCTACCGAACCGGATGCGCGGACTGCGCCCTCAAAGCGGACGAAGTGAACATGAACCTCATCAAGCAAAGCCGCATCCTGCACTACGGAACGCTCTCCCTCACAGACGAGCCTGCCGCATCAGCCACGCGCGCGGCGCTTGAAGCAGCAAAGCAGGCCGGCGCGCTCCGTTCGTTCGACCCCAACCTTCGGCTCCCGCTCTGGGATTCGCCCGGACGGGCGCGCAAGGAAATCTGGTACGGCGTCTCGCAGTGCGACATCCTCAAGATTGCCGAAGAGGAGCTGGAATTCCTCACAGGCGAGGCGGACATCGGACGCGGCGTGCAGAAAATCCGGGACAGGCATGCGGTTCCGCTCATAACGGTCACGCGCGGAAAGAACGGCTGCGAAGGATTCTTTGACGACGGAACGGCGAGCGCGCGGGCGGAAAGCGGAGCCTTCACATCGGTACAGACAATCGACACGACGGGAGCCGGCGACACATTCTGCGCCTGCATCCTCCATGAGATCCTCGAAAACGGCTATGGCACATTCAGCAGCGGACGGCTTGCAAACGCGCTCCGCTTTGCCTGCGCAGCCGCGTCGCTCACCACCACACGGAAAGGCGCGCTCGCCGTCATGCCGGAAAAAGCGGAAATCGAGGCGCTTCTGGAACGCGGAGCCTAAGGCGGAGGCAGCCGCAAGGAAGTCCGGCCTAGTTCCGTCAGAACTGATTTGTTCCTGCTATTTTTTCCCTGTACAGGCGGATTTTGTCCTCAAGGCTTGCAAGATTTTTGTTCCATAGCTTCTGCTGCTCCAGCACGTACTTGCGGTGCTGTTCAAGAACCGCAAGGCGCACCTTCAGCGTGGAATCACCCTTTGCCCGAAGGGCGGCATACCGTCGAATGTCCTTAATTTTCATGCCAGTATCCTTGAGCCGGCAGATGAACGCAATCCATGCGGCATCTTTGCCAGTCCATTCCCGCCTGCCGTTTCCCGCACGGCGCACTTCGATCAGCCCCCTCCTTTCGTAATACCGCAGCGCGCTTTCTGAAAACCTTGTCCGCCGTGCAACCTCTCCTGTCGTCATCCGCTCCTCCTTCAAGAAATGCTTGTCATAAACC
>CAMWPF010000266.1 GCA_947176045.1 uncultured Treponema sp.
CTTTTAGGAGATGACGATATGTGTGCTTCCGGAAAAAAAATGATGCTTGAGCTTCCGCTGAAGATTATCCTCACGGAAGATGGGGCGTCGAATTTCATCAGCCATAAAAAGAAGTTGATCCGGTTCCGGCTGGCAGACAATATTGACGAATATGGAATTTCGATGAACAAGTTTTCGCCGCGTTCCATACAGAGCATGGTCTTGTTGGACTATATTTCGAAGATTGAAATTTCGATGCCGGAATTTGTCTCCTCCCGTCAGGAGATAATGGATCTTTCAAAGATTATTGTCTTCTCGCTCCTGTACAAGCAGTTCAACAGGGACATTTATTCGGCAATCCTGCAATGCGAGTGCGTGCGCAAGTACAACCGCCAGAATCCCGCCCACATCATCGACGAGCGTACGAAGATGAGCGAAAAGCAGCTGCGCGCGATGCTGGTGAGCAAGGACGCGGCGATCGGCGCCGTGCGGAAGGAGATCCTCGAGCCGATCTGGACTTCCATCCGCGACAACAAGAATTTTTCAATAGAAGAAAAGAACGTCTATATGCTGATGTCCGAGAAATTCATGAACCGCATGGGGCTTATGAACTGGTACATCATAACGCTGTTCAGCAAGGCGGAAGGGTTCGCCGACATGATTGTCGCCGTCAGGAACGCCCTCGAATCCTATATGGAAAAGTCGAAGGTCGCCGAATATATTTCCGTGATGGTCATGGAGCTTGCCCTCAGCAGCGAGAATACGAATATCCGCAAGGAGGCGAAGAACCTGTATCCCGACGAGGACGACATCAATATGCTCATGATGGATCCCGAGACGCGCATGAAGATTGTCAAGGAGCTGCAGCGCAAGCGCGTCCTCGTCTCCGTCGCATGGAAGCTTGGCGGCGGCTCCACATCCATCGGAAAGCAGGGGAGATTGCAGGTTACGCTCTACAACAAGGATGACGAATTTCAAGAAGTCAAGGACAGCGTGGAGACCAAGGCGAACGCGGACACGAACAAGCGGACGCTCATTGATTTCTACCGCCAGATGCCGGACGGACAGGAAGGGACGGATTTGGGGCTGTACTACCTTTCGTATTTGGACGAGGCCTGCAAGAAGGTGAACGTCAAATTTGAATCGTTGGTCAACCAGTTTTCGGCGAGCGATCTGACCGTCATCAACTTGATTTTCAATTTCTAATATGGGCGACCGTCGTACTGCGGCCGCCGTCCTGTGCGTGTGCGCCGCGGTGTTTTTTCCGGCATTGTTCTCCTGCTCCGATTCCGAACCACGGCTTTCTTCGGCGAGCGGATTTGTCGTGTTCGACTATGAGGCGGACGGCGTCCTGCCGGTCATGAAGCTTGCGGCGTTTGCGGAGACGGACAGCGACGTCCGCCGTGTGGACAAGGTTGTCGTTTCGAGCAGGCAGAACCAGTACGAGTGGACGGCTGACGAGCCGCTTGTATTCTCATCAGAAGGAAGGCAGTGGGCGGGCTGCGCCGATTTTGTCTGTCCTGGGGCCGAGCCGATTCCCCGGGGCTTTTATGATTTGTATTATACGGACGGCGCCGAAAGCACGGTTCAAGGAATGTTTGTGGTTTCCTATCCGGACGGCTTGGCGGCGCTTCCCGCTTCCCGGCTTGGGGAGCAGGAGGCGCTGTCCAGGGAGCGATTCGCTGTTTTTGACGAGGAGCGGAAGCTGCTGTACTTTGGAAGCCGGCAGCAGGCCTGGAAGGACGATGCGGACGTGTTCGTTTCGTTTGAACGGGCGGCGTTTTTCCGCCGGTGCCTCGGAACGGAGGACGGCTCCGTACTATGCCTGCTGCCGCCTGTCTTCAGGGAGCAGGATGGCGGCGGGGTTGAAGAATGATTGCAAGGAATATAATGGATAACGACGATTTGCAAGGCAATGTGCAAGGCTATGGACGTGCGGACGGCCGTTCCGACACTTCTTTTTATCGTGCCGTAAAGACGTATGTCCTGCGGATCGGACGCATGACGGCGGCGCAGGAGCGCGCCTACGCGGAGCTTGCGCCGGTGTGGTGCATTCCGTTCGAGCATCGGAAGATCAATTTTCTGGATATTTTCGGCAATACCAATCCGGTCGTCGTTGAAATCGGATTCGGCATGGGGACTGCGACGGCGGAGCTTGCGGCGCGGAATCCCGGCGTCAATTATATCGGCATCGAAGTGCACAAGCCCGGCGTCGGACGGCTGCTCGGCGAAATACGCCGCCGGGATTTGAAGAATCTGTACATCATCGAGCATGACGCGCTGGAAGTGCTTTCGGAAATGGGGGTGGACGCCTCTGTCGCGGGCTGCCACATCTTCTTCCCCGATCCGTGGCCGAAGAAGCGCCATCACAAGCGGCGGCTCATGCAGCGTCCGCACACGGATCTATTCGCGCAGAAGCTTGAGCCGGAAGGCTACCTGTACTTTGTGACGGACTGGCTGGAGTATGCGGAATTTGCGCTGGAGCAGCTTGAGCGGACGCCGCTGCTGCACAACAAGTACGGCGGATTTGCCGAATCCCAGCGCTGGCGCCCGGAAACGAAATTCGAGCGGCGCGGAATCGATGCGGAGCGTCCGATCAGCGAGCTGTTTTTTTTGAAAGATGCGTGATTTGTTTGATGTTGAGGCGTGCCGCACGGAAAACGAGAAGGCGCGGCGCATTTCAGAGCTTGCCGTCCTCATCCGGCGCTACCAGGCGTCGTACTACAACGGGGAGGGCGAGATCAGCGACGCGGAATTCGACGCGCTGTGGGACGAGCTGAAGTCGCTCGACCCGGAAAATGAGGTGCTGCACGCCGTCGGCGCGGATTCGGGAACGTTTCCCAAGGCGCGGCACATCATGCCGATGGGCAGCCAGGAGAAGGCGGCGGATCCCGGACAGTTCCTTGCATGGACGCAGAAGCACGATTATGCGGAATATTTGGTGGAATACAAGCTGGACGGCGCCTCGCTTGAGCTTCAGTACAGGCACGGCCGGCTTGTGCGCGCCGTTACCCGCGGCGACGGCATAGTCGGCGACGACATTACGGAAACCGCGCGGAAGATGC
>CAMWPF010000267.1 GCA_947176045.1 uncultured Treponema sp.
CCCGTACACCACACGAACGAAATCGCGCAGTCCGAGGGGGCGACCGGGCGGAAGTGGGTCAACTACTGGCTCCACAACGAATTCCTCGTCGTCCAGAAGAAGAAGGACGGAAGCGATGGAAGCGGAGGCGCGGAATCCGGCAAGATGTCGAAGTCCGCCGGCAACTTCCTCACGCTCCAGTCGCTCATCGATGAAGGCTACGACGCGCTGGACTACCGCTTCTTCCTGCTGGGCGCCCACTACCGCAGCCAGGTCATGTTCTCGTGGACGGCGATGGACTCCGCGAAGAACGCGCGCCGGGCGTTGAACCAGCGCGCCGCACGGCTCATTTCCGCAGCAAAAAAAAGCGCCTGCCCCGACGGCGAACTTTCCGAACAGGCGGAGCGGCATCTGGCGCAGTTCAGGCAGGCGCTGGAAAACGACCTCTCCTCGCCGCAGGCGCTGAGCCATCTGCAGGCAGCAGTCAAGGACGGCGCGCTCCGCCCGGAGGAGGCGCTCGCGCTGCTTCGGAAGATGGACGGAGTCCTCGGTCTGGACATCGAACGGGAGGCGGAGCAATGGAGCGCCGCACCGTCTGCGGAACTGCTGTCGGATTCCCATGACGGCGATCCCGAAGCGGACGAAATCAACGCGCTCGTCGCCGAGCGGACGGCGGCGAAAAAGGCGAAGGACTTTGCCCGCGCCGACGAAATCCGCAGCAGCCTCGCTGCCCGCGGAATCACCATTACGGACACGCCGCACGGCCCTGTCTGGAAGAGAAATTAAGGAATCTTTCCTGTAACTTTTTGGAGTATCCGTGTTTTCTGATAATAAGGAAAGTCAACCGGCCGTTCTCAAACCGCTGAATGCAGCAGATCCTGCTGACTTCAAGACGATTTATGCGGAAACGATGCAGATGCTGTATAAAATTTCCTATCGGATTGTGAACGATGAGGAAGCGGCGGAAGATCTTGCCCATGATTCGTTGATAAAGGCGAATGAAAAGCGGCTGACGTTCCCCACAATCAATGATGCAAAATACTGGCTGATACGCGTCGTGAAGAACGCGTCCCTGAACTACGTCAAGCGCAAGAACAGGGAGCGGAAGGCGTATCAAAAGGCGCTGTACGAAGACCGCCGCACCGTGCAGTCCGGCGAAACGGAGCTGCTCGCCGCAGAGTCCATCCAGCGCACCAAGGAGGCGCTCGACAAGCTGCCTCCGAAACTGCGGGAAGTCATTGTATTGAAGGAATACAGCGACTTGAACTACAAGGAAATTGGAAAAGTGGTCGGAATCACGGAAGGAAATGTCAAGGTCCGTATTTTCCGGGCACGAAAGCTGCTGGAAGAGCTGTTAGGAGGCGACGATGTATTTCTGCCCAACGGATGACATTCATTCCGTCTATCTCGATTCGGAGCTGCCTCCGACCTACCTTCATCAATACGAGGCGCACGTCAAAAATTGCAAGAAGTGCGCCGAAAAAATCGACCGGCTTCAAAAAACGCGGCTGTTCTTTGCCGCAGACAGCAGGAACATTTCGCCGGACGCCGGCTACCTCGCCCAAAGCTTTGACCGCCTGCAAACAAAGCTCCGCCATTCCAAGCATACAGCGCCGCAGCGCAGCCTGCCGGGACGCTCCATACGCATCGGAATCGCAGCGGCGGCGGCAATCGCGGCGGCGGCAATTCCAATGCGCGGGATGCACCGCAGCGCCAGCGCGCCGCAGGAAGCTCCAATCATTCCGGTTTCCCAGCCGCACAGCGTTCCGATCGCCAGACAAAACGTCGTCATCAACGGAAACATCCACAGCAACCTTGCGCACACCGTAAACACCAGCAACCTCGTGAACACATCGCTGACTGGAATTGAAATGTTCCGCCCGGAATTCATGAACAAGCAGAACGTTACGCCCAAGCCGCCGATGCCGTGGTTCGACAGCCAGGCGGCCGAACCGATTGAAATCAAGCTTCCAGAAAACCGTGAATTTTCCATCGAATTTGTAGCGGGCTTCCAAGAGTGAACAAAGCGTCTTCAGGCTTCTACTTCATCCGCAAGTCGCCGCTGCTCCGGGCGCTCTGCCTGCTGCTGTGCGTGGCAGCGTTCGCCGTCGTTTCCATCATCCTCGGCGCGCATTCCAAGCAGCCGCCGGAAATTTACAGCGTAACGCCGCCTGTCGGAATGCCCGGCGACGTCGTCACCATTTCCGGCGCCAACTTCGGCAGCGGACGCGACTCCTCATCCGTCAATTTCGGCGGATGCAGCCTCACATCCAGCGCGTACCTTTCCTGGTCAGATACGGAAATCAAGGCGGTCCTTCCGGCGAACGTGCAGGAAGGACTCGTCGTCATCAGCACAAAGCACGGAAAATCAAAGCCGGCGTTCTTTGCGAACGCGTCCACCGCGCCGGTGGCGGCGCCGAAAAATCCCGTGTCCATCCTGCCAGCCGTCACGCGCATCTCGCCAGACCGGCCTGCGCCAGGAACGCTCATCACCATTTCCGGAAAGAATTTCGGAAACTCGCGGGAAAAGTCCGCCGTCTTCTTTTCCGTCAGCCGGGAGCAGTCTGGCAGCGAAGAAGCCGGACTCAAGCAGGAGGCGGCGGGCGACTTGAATTTCATTCCAGCGAATGAAGACGACTTCGACTACGTTTCTTGGAGCGATACGGAAATTTCACTATATGTACCGGACGGCGCGGCTTCCGGCCCGATGTACGTCGAAACGCCGCGGGGAAGCTCCGCAAAGCAGAAAATCACCGTTTCAAAAAACGCCGGCATAAAAAACTACCTGTCGCCGAAAACCTATGTCGTTCAAATCGCAGCCGACGTCGAAGACAGTTCCGCCGACAAGGATTCCACGATCATCCTCCGCTGCCCGCGCCCGGCAGTCTCCTCGGCGCAGCCTTCCGTCCGCCTCATCGAATGCTCGCCGGAACCGATCATCTCCGACTTCCAGCATACGGTCATCCACCAGATTATCGGCGGAAAAAATTCCGGCGGCGGCGCGAAGAAGCGCTTCATCCAAAATTTCGCAGTTACGGTGTACGAGCCGAGGACAAGCAT
>CAMWPF010000268.1 GCA_947176045.1 uncultured Treponema sp.
GTATACGTGATCGCCGCCGCGCCCGACGCCAACGCCAGCGCCGCGACGCCGCCTTCCAGCGCGGCAATGCGCCGCTCGAAGACGTCCTGCGTGGAATTCGTGAGGCGTCCGTAGATGTTCCCCGCGTCCGCCAGTCCGAATCGCGCCGCGGCGTGCGCCGAATTGCGGAACACGTACGACGTCGTCTGATAGATCGGAACCGCGCGGGCGTCCGTCGCCGGATCCGGCCGCTCCTGCCCTACATGAAGCTGCAATGTCTCGAATTTATACTTCTGTCCTGCCATCTGATACTCCTTCTGCTACAGTCAAATGAAAGCTGAAAAACTCCGCCGTCTCCGCGCAAACGCCCCGAAGGCAGCGCATCCGTCCGAAGCGGAAGTTGTGCCGCACAAGCAGCTCAAAGAATTCTGTCATAATTACCTACTTTACCACTTGGTATTTTAGAAAATGATACCGCGGCATTCCTAGCTTGTCAATAGGTTTTTAGGATTTTGTAAAAAAAACGGGCGATACGACGCGCACGCCCCCCCTTTCCCGCCGTTTCGTGGTATACTTGTCAAAAGCGTCCGGAGCGGACGCAGAGGAGGCGGCATGGCGGCGCAGGAACGGAAGGAATGGTTTGAGAATCCCGAATTTTGGCAGCGGTTCGCGCCCGTCATGTTCGACGGCCAGCGCTGGGCGGAAGCGCCCGCCGTCGCCGAACGCGTCATCGCCCTCGCACAGCTTTCCTCCGCACTGTCCCCCCTCGACGCAGGCTGCGGGCCGGGGCGGATCTCCGTGGAGCTTGCCGCACGCGGCCTGCGCGTCACCGGAGTGGACATCATCCAGGCGGAGCTGGACGCCGCCGCCGAAAGCGCCGCCGCGGAAGGCGTCCCGATCGACCTCCGCCGGGAGGATTTGCGCTCATTCCGCGCCGAAACGCCATTCGACTGCGCCGTCAGCCTGTACACGTCGTTCGGCTACTGCGACGATCCGGCGGACGATTTGAAAATCATCCGGAACATTGCGGACTCCGTCCGGGACGGCGGCACGTTCATCCTCGAATCGACGAGCCGGGAGACCGCCGCGCTCTCATTCACCGAGGGCGAATGGTTCGAGCGGAGCGGGCTGACCGTCCTCACCGAATTCAGCGTCGCCGGAGCGTGGGAAGGTCTGCGCTCGCGCTGGATCCTCATCGACGGCGCCGACGGATCGCGGTACGAGCATGAATTCGTCCAGCGCCTCTATTCCGCGCCGGAGCTGAGGCGGCACGTGCTGGACGCAGGATTCAAAAGCGCGGACATCTACGGCGGCTTCCTCGGAACGCCCTACGATCAGGACGCGCAGACGATGGTCATCGTCGCGAAAAAATAGCCGCGGCGGAAAATCTGCGGCGGAGCCGCTTCAAGACGCATCACAACAACGTTTGGAGGACATACTTATGAAAAGACAGCTCAGACGCGCGGCGGAAGCGGCGCTCATCGCGGCGATGCTCGCCGCAGCCGGCTCGTGCAGCGGAAAATCAAGCGGACAGCTTGCCGCCGCCGAATATGAGTCCGAGGGCGCAGTCATGGACATGGCTGCGCCGCGGCTGTCCGCGAAGATGACGGCCGCCGCCGCGCCTGCCGGAGCGGCATACGAGGAAGGCTTGTTCCGCGACGCCGGAAGCGGCGGGGCCGCCGGAACGCCGTCGCAGAACGCGCCGTACGAGCGCAAGCTCATCAAGACCGGAAACCTGTCTCTCGAAGTCCAGAACCTTGCCGAAGCGGGGCGCGCCGTCGAACGCTGGTGCGGGGCGTTCGGCGGATACGTCGCGTCGTCCGACAGCAGCGAGCGGAACGCCTCGTTTTCCGCACGGATACCGGCGGAGCGCTTCGACAGCGCCATGGAGGAAGCGGGAACGCTCGGCACAGTCAGATTCCGCAGCGTCTCCGCGCAGGACGTCTCGGAGCAGTTCTACGACCTCCAGACGCGCCTTGA
The DNA here is from genome assembly GCA_947176045.1 of uncultured Treponema sp. Lineage (GTDB taxonomy): Bacteria > Spirochaetota > Spirochaetia > Treponematales > Treponemataceae > Treponema_D. The sequence goes on from CAMWPF010000268.1 coordinate 1,960, forward strand.
AACCCGCAAGATCATGCGCGACCGCCTGCGCGCCTACCTCGCCCAGGCGAAGGACGTGAAGGATATGCTCCAAATCGAACGGGAGCTGAACTCCGTCCTCTCCGACATCGAATCAATGGAAGGACGGATGCGCCGCCTTTCCGGGCAGATTGAGTACGCGACCATCGACATATCCCTCTCCCTGCCGTACCGCGCCACCGACCGCGGCTTCGTCTGGCCGGACTTCGGAAACGGGTGCCGCCGCTTCGTGTCGAACATCATCGACTTCTTCGGCGGATTCTTCCGCGCGCTCCTCTACATCGCCATCTGCGGCATCCCGATCGTCGCAGCGGCGGCGTTCTTCTGGTGGCTCCTGCTCGGAAGGCTGGGGCTGCTCAAAAGGCTGTTCAAGGCAGTCTCCGGAAGAAAGTCGTAGGGCATGGGCGCTGCCCTTCCGCCGCGCGCCCTCGGTTCCATCACGCGCGCCTTGACAGTATACTTACCGTTCGGTATACTGCCCGCATGAAGCAAGATGACACACGGGAGCGGCTGCTCCACACCGCCGCGGCGCTGTTTTCCGCCCAAGGCTATGACGCTGTGGGCGTGCAGTGCATCGCGGACGCCGCAGGAATCACAAAGCCGACGCTCTACTACTATTTTGGAAGCAAGCGCGGGCTTTTGGAGGCGCTGCTGTCGGAAAGGGGCGGCGCCTTCCTGTCGGCGCTGCGCGCCGCCGCCGCATACCGCCGCGACTTCGTCCTGTCGCTTTCGGAGCTGTTCCGCGCCATGCTGTCCGCCGCGAAGGACGACCCGGCGTTCTTCCGCCTCCACGCCGCCCTGCTGATGACGCCGCCGGAATCCGAAACCGCGGCCGTCCACAAGCCGTTCGACGAGGAAGTCGCCGCCGTATTCCTCGGGCTGTTCCAAAAGTCCGCGGCGGAATTCGGCAATATGCGCGGAAGCGAGGCGCTGTTTTCCGCGATGTTCCGCTGGAACCTGACGGCGCTGACACTTTCCGCCCTGAACAGCGGCGCATACCCCGACGACGGAAAAATCCACAAAATCATCCGCGCGTTCCTGTACGGAATCGCAAGC
>CAMWPF010000269.1 GCA_947176045.1 uncultured Treponema sp.
AAGCGATGCGAACCGCTATCCCGCCGACTTGCAGCCGGGAGTGACGCTTCCGACGGGTGTGGACGAGGCGTGGTTCGATCTTGCGGCGAAATCATGGTCTGTTGGCGGAAGCGCTGTTGAGGGGCCGGAAATTTCCATACGGTATTCGGACGGCGCGCTCACCATCACTTCTTCTGCGGCGGTTGCAGACGCCATGGTGGCTGTTTCCGGCGGTTCTGGAAGCAAATCCCTGATGACCGCCGATTTCAGCGGAAATTCCGCGGTTGTCGACGTCAGTTCCTGGCGGCTTTCCGAAGGCGACGTCATTTCCGTGATGGGATATATTTCCTCCGCGGACGGCGTCGCGACCATCTCGCAGACAGTGACGGTCTCATCGTTCGCGGGCGTGTGCATCTTTGTTCAATCCGTTTCCGTGCCTGCCATCTGGATGTGGGAGGCTGACGGCGAGGCTATCAGCAAGAACCGTGGAGAAGCATGGCCGGGCGCGTCCATGACGGCGGCGGCTTCCTCCGACATGAACGACGCGTCCGGCTGGTACAAGGTGCTGGTCGAGGAGATCGAGCTGACCGGGAAGAACATTTCCATAATGCTCGGAGGCAACAACAGCAAGGAGTATGTATTCAAGTCAGGCAACTCGCGCGGCTGGCTTTCTGCCGGGGCGTCGGAATTTGTCTATGCCGATCCGACGCAAAAGGCTCAGCCTGTTCCGCCGACTGTAACAATCACTCCTAACAATGGGGAAATCGCGCTCAACCGGAGCATCGTGGTTTCGGTGACGGACGGCAATTCGGAAATTACTTCCATCGACGTCAAGGCGGGAACAAAAACATACACGAAGGGCAATTTCTCTGGAAATACGCTTTCCATTCCTGTGAAGGAGCTTGCCTCCTCCGCGGGCGCTGCCATCAGCGTTTCCGCGACGGTGAAGACGGCGGCGTTCCCGACAGGCGCATCCGCGGAGGCGAAGTTGGTGGCGGCAGGCGAGGCTGAGGAAGATCCGTTCACGTGGGACAACGCGCTCGTCTATTTCGTCCTTACCGACCGCTTCTCAAACGGCGTGCCCGACAACGACTACAGCTATTACCGCACCAACGCAAAGAAAACGAATTCGGTTCCTGATGTTGCGACGTTCCACGGCGGCGACATCAAGGGTCTGACGGACAAGCTGGACTATCTGGACGGTCTTGGAGTGAACGCCATCTGGCTGACGGCTCCGTATGAGCAGATGCACGGCTGGTGCTCTGGAAAGGACAACGCCTTCCCGCACTATGCGTTCCACGGATATTACACGCAGGACTGGACCTACATGGATCAGAACATGGGAACGATTGAAGAATTCCGCACGTTCGTGAACGAGGCCCACAAACGCGGAATCCGCGTCGTTATGGACGTCGTCATGAACCACACTGGATACAATACGGTGGAGGATATGCTCACCTACAGCTTCGGCAAGTTGTCCTCGTCTGTCGGCCACGGCTGGACGAATACCGGCGGGAATTGGGCGAAGAACCATGACGTGACGGACTACACAAGCAGCGACTGGGGAAAATGGTGGTCCGGCTGGGTGCGCGCATTCGACGGAAAGTTCGGTTTCGGAACGCCTGGCGGCGACGACATCCTGATGTCCCTGTCCGGACTGCCGGACGTGATGACGGAAAAGACAGAGTCCGTCAGCATACCGAGCTTCCTCAAGACGAAGTGGACGAACGAGCAGGACGGCACGAATGTTTCGTCCGCTACGGGGAACACGCTCGGATACAAGTACGGCGACTACAAGCTTCCCACCGTTGCAAGCGTTGACTGGTACGGCAAGTCCGGCGACTGGCGCGCGGACAACAAGGGCGCTCCGGCGGACTACATCGTCATGTGGCTTTCCGCATGGGTGCGCGAATTCGGCGTGGACGGCTTCCGCTGTGATACGGCGAAGCACGTGCATATGTACCGCTGGGGCCAGCTCAAGGATGCGTGCGAGGATGCGCTCAAAAAGTGGCGTGCGGACACTTCCAAGTCTGACGGCGGCAGCGGCGCGAAGGGCTGGGATGAAAGTTTCTGGATGACGGGCGAGCATTTCGGATGGGGGCAGTCCGTTTCTGGCAGCTACTTTACCGAAGGAAAGTTCGACTCCATGATAAACTTTTCGTTCAACGGGGCGCAATGGAGCGGCAGCGGCTCATCTGGAAAGACGCCTACCACCGACGACTGGAACAGCTATGCGTCCATGATTGCAAACGCGCCCGACAACGACGGCAACGGCAACCGCAACAGCGTCTTGAGCTACGTTTCCAGCCACGATACAGGGCTGCACCGTCCAGCCGACAACAAATTGCTCGGAACCATGCTGGTGCTGCTGCCCGGCGGCGTGCAGATTTACTACGGCGACGAATCAGCCCGTCCCGCCTACACTGATTCCAAGGGCGATACTGACATGGCGACCCGCGGCGACATGAATTTCGGAGCAAATCAGGATTTCGTGACGCACTGGGGCAAGGTCGGAACATTCCGCAAGTACAATCCCGCCGTCGGCGCAGGCGCGCAGACGGTTTCCAGCTCCACGTACAGGCGCACATACAACGGCGTGGCGGGAGAGAGCAAGGTGGCGATCGTGCTGAGCGGCAGTTCCGCGGATGTGAGCGGACTGTTTGACGATGGAACGAAGGTCTACAACTGGTACGACGGAACGTCTGCGACAGTCAGCGGCGGCAAGGCGACGTTCTCCGCGTCCGCAAGCGGTTCCGCCCCGATTTTGGTTTCCGACAAGGATCCGTCGGCATTCGGCGTTTTATTCTGGCAGAAATCCGCGCCGCAGTTCCTGCGGCGCGGATTTCCTCCAAAAACGGACGGGCTTCCTGCGGGAGTGCTTGCAATTCCACAGGCCGGCGCGGGCCGCGCGCGGCGCAATGAGGCGAATAGAGAGGTTTTATGAAAAGTAAGAAGGTAGTTCCAATTTTGGCGCTTGCGGCGCTCCTTGCGTCCGCATGTACGGTCGAGCTTCCCGGCGGAAAGAACGCCCCGTCTTCTGGAC
>CAMWPF010000270.1 GCA_947176045.1 uncultured Treponema sp.
CCCCGCCACGGAGGCGCAGGGCAGGATCCACACGAGCACCGTCACTGTCGCAGTCCTTCCAGAGGCGGAGGAGACGGAAATCGACATCAAGCCGGAGGACGTCCGCATCGACGTCATGCGTGCCGGAGGCCCCGGCGGACAGTGCGTCAACACGACTGACTCCGCGGTGCGGCTCACCCACATTCCGACGGGAATCGTCGTCATCCAGCAGGACGAAAAGAGCCAGATCAAGAACAAGGCGAAGGCGTTCCGCGTCCTCCGCGCGCGGCTGTTCGACTTGGAGGAAACGAAGAAGCGTTCCGAACGCGACGCCGCCCGCAAGTCGATGGTCGGCTCCGGCGACCGCAGCGAGCGCATCCGCACCTACAACTTTCCGCAGAACCGCGTAACCGACCATCGGATCAACCTGACGCTGTACAAGCTCGACCAGTTCATGCTTGGCTATATGGATGAAATGCTCGACGCGCTGAACGTCTACGCCAAGGAAGAGCAGCTGAAGGCAGACGTCTCCGCACTGGAACATGATTGAAATGACAGTCCGGGAGGCAAAGCGACGCTCCGCCGCGGCGCTGTCTGCGACAGCATCGAACGGAGCCGTGCCGTCGCCCACGCCGGAGCTTGACGCGGACTGCTTCTTACAGGAAATCATGCAGAAGGATCGGACGTGGCTGCTCCTCCACGCGGACGAACCGCTGACCGCGGCGCAGCAGGGCGCGCTTTCGGAAGCGGTGCGGCGGCGGCGGACGGGGCTTCCTGTCGCCTACATCACCAGCCGCAAGGAATTCTACGGGCTTGACTTCTTCGTCTCGCCGGACGTCCTGATTCCAAAGCCGGACACGGAAATCCTTGTGGAGCGGGCGGCGGAGCTTCTCCGCGGACGGATCCGCGCGCGCCCGGCATCCGTTCCGACAGTCTGCGATATGTGCGCGGGAAGCGGCTGCATTGCCATCGCCGTCCTCAGGACGCTTTCCGACGGCAGCGCAGTTCCCGCAGAACGGCTTCCTTCTATCACCGCAGCAGACATCAGCGGACGCGCGCTCGCCGTCGCCCGCAGGAACGCCGGAGCGCTCCTGCCGGAACGCCTTCGGAACAACCTTCGGTTCGTCCAAAGCAACCTTTTTGAAAACGCCGCCGGGCGGTATGACTTCATCCTCACAAATCCGCCGTACGTTCCGGCGCAGGAAGCGCGCGCGCTGCTTTCGGACGGACGCGGCGAGCCGCTCCTTGCGCTGGACGGAGACGTCGGCGAATCAGGCGGACCGTCCGGCACGAGCGACGGGCTTGCCGTCATAAGGCGGCTTGTGCCGCAGGCGGCGGCGAACCTCGCGCCGGGCGGCGCGCTTTTGCTGGAAGCAGGCGAATACAACGCGGAACAGGCGGCCGCCATGCTCCGCCAAAACGGATTTTCCGGCGTAACGATTCACCGGGATTTGGCGGGACAGCTCCGCGTCGTAGAAGGAAGGCGCTGATGCTGCCGCGTTCCGCCGCCTGACGCCCGACGGCGGATCAGGCGGACAGCCGCCCTGCCTTCCGCCAGAAGCACGGCGAGGAAAATCAGAACGCAGCCGGCGGCGCCCGATGCAGAAAGCCGCTCCCGCCCGCCGTTCACGGGAATCAGCATGCTGAACAGCATTCCGAACACGGACTCGAACGAAATAAGCAGCGAGACCAGCGGCGCCGGCAGATAGTTCAAGCCCACGTTCTGCAGCACATAGCAGAGCATCGTGCTGCACAGTCCGAGATACAGCATTGAAGCAAGGACGCGGGGATTCTTCAATGTGGAAATCGGAGCGGCCTGCAGCTCCAGCGAAAAGCCGCCGCCGTCCCGATAGAACGGCGCGGCGCACCACGACAGGACGGCGACCGAAATGAATTCCAGCAGGGAGAGCAGCACAGGATCGTCCGCCTCGCCGCGCCTGTTCATCTGCTCCTGGCAGACCATCTGCAACGCCAGAAAAACGCCGCAGACAAGCGTCAGCACGTCTCCCATATTCAGTGAAAATCCCGCAGCCGCGGCGCTCCCCGCTGAAAGGAGCCCGATTCCGGCAGCTTGAAGGACGGCGGCGGCAAAAAGCGACGGCGCGGGGCGGAGGCGGAACAGCGGCCATCGGAGCAGCGGCACGAGGACAACGTACAACGTCGTCAAGAACGCGTTCTTCCCCGGCGTCGTGAAATTGCAGCCGGCCGTCTGAAAGAAATAGGCGCAGAACAAAAAGCCGCCGAGCACGGCTCCGTTGCGTATATAGATGCGGTTCAGCTTTCGGAACCGCCGCCAGAAGGCGAGCGACAGCGCGGCGGCCGCCACGCTGAAGCGGAATGCCATCATGTAGAGCGCGCCCACATAGTCCAAGCCGTCCTTGACGACGACAAATGCGAAGCCCCAGATTGCGGCGGCAAGGATGCATCCCGCGCCGGCATAAAACGACAGAAATTTCACCTTTGGAAAAACGTCCGCGCGATTCAAGAGAAAAGCCGCCGCGCGTTCGCGCGGCGGCTTCCAGCAATGCGGCCTCCTAGAAATCAGGCTGCACCCAGATCAATCGACCGGGCGCGGCAGCTTCTTCAAGTGCCAGATGTCCTTGACATAGTCCTCAATCGTGCGGTCTGAGGAGAATTTCCCGCTGTTCGCAATATTGATGAGGCACATCTTCGCCCACTGCACCTTGTCCTGATACAGCTCGTCGATTCGTTCCTGCGCCTTGCAGTACGCGTCGAAATCGGCGAGGACGTAGAACACGTCCGCCCGCTGGCCTTCCACGCCGTACACGAGGGAATCATGCAGCTCCTTGAACAGCTGGTGCGTCGGATCGTAGGTTCCGTCCACAAGCTGCTCCACCACCTTTGCAAGCGACGGATTGCGGTCCAAATATTCCTGAACGTTGTAGCTGTGCCGGTTTTCGATATCGATGATTTCGTCCGCGGTGAGGCCGAAAATCACGGCGTTCTCCTTGCCCGCTTCCTCCACAATTTCGATGTTCGCGCCGTCCATCGTGCCGAGCGTTACCGCGCCGTTCACCAT
>CAMWPF010000271.1 GCA_947176045.1 uncultured Treponema sp.
CAAAAAAACTGCGGCTTCTTATTCTTTTTCATAAATCTGTTCAATCTTGCGGAGCAGCGACTTTCCCGGCCTCACTTTGTCCTGCCCTGTTCCAGTCCCTTCAGCCGCGCGCACGCAGCAGTCGTCCACAGAAAGGATCGGGGCGTCAGAAACCGCGACAACATCCACCGACGGAACGAACGCCTCCGCAACGGCGACAACGTCCACGCTCGGAATGGCAACGATGCCTTCGGAATCAAGCAGGTCGTCCTCATCCTCGGAAAAGTCCTCCGACTCGGAATGCATTTCTTCCATTTCGGCAGGTTCTGAAAACAACGTATCGACGCTTGGAATCAGCACATCGTCGTCCGCCAATCCTTCGGATTCCGCGCCAGCCCCCAACGATTCCGCTGGAGGTTCAGACGACGGACGGCATTCCGGCGCATCTGCAAGAAAGTCGTCGACGCTTGGGATCGGAATTTCTTCCGGATGGGAGCCGTCCTCCGCAGAGACGGATCCGACGGCCGCAGGACGAGGAACGCCGCCAAGCAGCGCGTCGAATTCCGCAGCCCCTTGTCCATCAAACGAAAACCATCCGTTGACGCCGATGGCCTCCGCCTTGGACCGCTCCGAATCAGAAAGCGGCGCCGGAGCGTATAAAATGATGCCCGCGGCCTTGCCGCTGCTTTTTGCAAACTGCGCGAAAATCTTCCAGTGGCGCGGATAATCGCGGACATTGATGACCGTCAGATCAGGTTCAATTTCCGCAACATTGTCCAACGCCTTTATGAGCCATTTGTAACGGATTGTCTCATACCCATGCGAATGGAGCGCAGCCGCAATCTGTGGAACCGGAGATTCGTCGTCAGAAATTATCAATGCTTTCATTCTGTCCCCAAATTTGTGACGGTGTAATCATAAATCTGCCAAATTCCCTCCCTCTGGCGGACTTTATACACGTAGCTTTTCTTTTCGTGGTAGTTCGGATATTTGAACCATTCAGTAACCGTCACCGTTCCTTCCGTCCTGTTGTAGACAGTCCGTTCGATTTCAAACCGTTCCGGAACGGCGACAATGTCGTTGTCGATCTTCGACTGCATCAGGTCGGCCTTATAGCGTTCAAGCATTCTGGCCCGTTCGTCAGCGGAGACGCTCGTGTACTTGCGTTTTGCCGACGGTGTGCGCTGGAGCATCGCCTCAACGTCCATATACAGAAAATATTGATCCCACAACGATTTTTGGCGGGCGATGATTGTCTGCTCCACAACCTTGTCCGGCGAAATTTCCTCCGGGCGCAGCAGCTCCGCCGTCTTTTCCTTCACCGGAAGCACGGTTGCGGATGCCGCAGACGGAGAGGGACGAACCTCAAGCGTCAGCCGGTTGGACGTAACGTCCAAATACTTCGACTTGTACAGCTCCGGATAGAATTTCAATTCGACATAATACACTGACGGCTCGGTGATGTCGATGTAGTTCTTCAAATTTTCGATGAACGAATATTCCTCGCCCTGCTCCAGCGCAATCTCACGGAAGTACACCGTCTGGTTTGTCGTCCGCCGCCGGATGAGCGCCTCTGTCTGCGGCAGCTGCGCGTTCTTCACAGAATAGGCTATGAAGTCGATGCTGAACATCCGGTCGTCCGCCAGCTTGAAGCGCAGCGTCTCCGCCGCCTCGTTCTTGATGGAGATATGGACGAAAATCGGATTTGCATCCGCGTTCCCCGGATAATACATCGTCCTGTCAAAGTATTTGATTGAAACAGAAATGTTGTCCAGATCCGCGGCGGCGGCAGCTTTTCCAGCAGTTTGCGCGGCAGCCATCTGTCCAAAGAATATAAAAGTTGATATAATTGTCAGAAATTTTCGTTTCAATGTCATTCTCCAAAGTATAATATTGAAAACATCTTACTGCAAGTATCGGAATGTTTTATGAATACATTATCAGCAAATTCCATCCAAGAGGCCCTGCACTCATGGCCCCCCTTCCGGGAAGCCGTCTCCGCCTTGTCCTCCGCTGCCGCCTTGCCCGTCGAAATTTCAGGCGTGCAGGGGAGCCTGTACAGCTGCTTCCTGCGGGAGGTCTGCACGCTCCGCGCGGCACAGCGGATGCGCCAGTTCCAGTATAGCGCTGCGGGCTGTTCTTCTCAAGCGGTAAAGCCGCGCGGCGGAAATTTTTCCGCAGATTCGTCCGACGCCGTCGTCATCGTTCCGGGGGAGCGCGAGGCGGCGGCATTGAAGTCGGATTTGGAGACGTTGTTTCCAGAAGCGGACGCCTTCATCCTGCCGGGTTGGGGGACGCTGCCGTACCGTCCGGCGCCAACCGGCTCCGCAGCGTTCGGACGGCGCGCGGGCGTGCTTGCGAAAATGGCATGGCGCCATGAAGCTGCGGATGCCGCGGACGCAATGCGGTTCAAGCCATGCATCTTCATCATTCCGCGGTATGTGCTGCAAATTCCAGTTCCGCCGCCGGATTATGTGCGCGGACTGTCGTTCTTCCTGAGGAAGGGTCAGGCGCTCGACACTGTCAAAATCGCGGAGCGCCTGGCGCGCTCCGGCTACCTCCGCGTCCCCCGCGTCAATGTCCGCGGAGAATTCAGCCTGCGCGGCGAAGTGCTCGACATCTTCCTGCCGGAGGAGGAGCTTCCGGCGCGGGTGATTTTTGATTTCGATGCGATTGAAAACATCAAGCTGTTCGACCCGGAGAATCAGGCGACCGTCGCCTCCACGGACTTCCTGCTGGTGCATCCGATGAAGGAGGTCGTCTGGAACGAGGAGCTTGTGGCGCGGCTGTCCGCCGCTCTTTCCGACGAAGCCCAGAAAGCCGCGCCGCGCTTGGAATTTTCTGCGGAAGCGGGAAAATTCCGGGAAAGCCTGCTGAGGGATCTTTCCGAGCGCGCCCAGGCGGAAGGAGAGGAGCTGTTCTATCCGCTGCTGTGGAACAAGGAATTCTCGGCGCTGGATTATGTGCGGGATTAAACGCCCAGCCTGCTGTGCGACTACTACCGGCTTGCCAACGCAAAGGAAAGCTC
>CAMWPF010000272.1 GCA_947176045.1 uncultured Treponema sp.
CAGTTAGATTATCCTGAAAAAAAAAAGTAATAGTACAAGTTCGACTCTTGTGTGCATCACTAATACAAACAATCAAATTATACCAATATGAAGTACATTATTTCACTGCTTATCATGCTCACTCTCAGCATGTCAAGCTTCGCAGAAGTCAAGAGAGAAGGTAATAACTTTAAGGTTGAACAAACCTCAAAGGCAAGTGATACCAAGACCAAGTATACTTGGGAGGATAATGAGGAAACCAGTTTGCGATGCTTTTTTCCAATAAAGGTATAAATCTGATAGTAAAGCGCGGGGAGCAGTTTGAGCTGCGTGACGGAGACGAGCCGCGTGCCAGTGTTTCCAGTGAGACTGTTATCAAATTCTGGTATGCAACTTATTTTGAACGTCCTGAAATTGCAAAAAACAGTATTTCTTCAGTTTTGCAACAGTTCTATGACGGCATGAATTCTAGAAATGAAATTCTCAGCGGCTATTTTTCAGACATGGATAAGACTCCTTTATATATGCAGATGTTTACTGCCTATAGAATATATGCTGTTGTGCAGCGAGAAAAGAAGATTCATGCCGCTGAAGAATTTGTAAAAAGTTCGGATGAACTGCTTTGCTACGGGATATTCGAAGAGTATAAGAAATCTGGCAAAACAGAATGTATGGATGCTCAGATAGACGGCTGGTATGCAAGGGTTTTTGATAATGTAAAGGAACTGATGGAAAAAAGCAAAGCAGACTATGAATCAGATGGAAGAACCTTTTCATATAATAATTTTTTAAAGAATGCCGTATGCCGTACAAAATACGATGCTGCATATGGCAAAGGCAAAAATCCCGCCTGGACGTGATGGCTTGTGCCGCTGCGCGTCCAGGCGGGAGGCGTTCTTGCTATGATGCCGCCTTGAAGCTTTGCGTCACGGTCTGGATGAGCGTCTTTCGCTCATGCTTGGAGTAGCCCGAGCACCGCGTGCGCAGGACGAAGCAGTATCTGCCGCCGTCCTCCAGATCCTTGGGGAGTGTGAAAATGAGCTTGGACGGCGTGTTGCAGAAGAAGCTTCCGGGAACGGCCTTCCACAGGGCGCTGTCCGCCGTGCAGTTTCCGTCTTCGTCCGCCGGGGCGCACCACACGCCGGAGTCCTGTCCGAAAATCCTCAGGCTGGAGCCTTCTATCGCGACGGGGAAGCCGCCCGTGAGCGTTCCGTCGCAGGCGTTCCGCGCCACATCGGCAATCCGGTCGATGGTGGCTTTCGGCTCGGAGTATGATGATTCTGCAATCTCAACGTTCTTCGCGGAGCCGAGCAGCAGCGCGTCAGGGGAAAAACGGACGGTCAGGGCGGGCTTTCCCGTCTGGCTGTCTGTAAGCCCCTTGCTCGCGATGTAGAACGTTCCGAGGCTTCCGAAGCGGGCGGCGTGTCCTGTGGAAAGAATCTTCTGGACAGCCTTTGTGTACGCGGTCATCACGTCCATGATTTTTCCGACGGTAACATCGGGAAGCTCCTCCGCAACCATGTCGAGGATGTTCTGGTTCGAGTAGGTGAGCCTCGTTACCTTTCCGTAATACTGTCCGGATTCAGAGTCGTTGTTCAGGTTGTTCACGTGAAGCTTCACGGAGACGTGTCCCTGCGCGCTTTCACGCAGGCTGATGAATGAATTGTCAGAATGTGTATCTGCCATTTTTTTTCTCCATAATATAAATCAAAAGGAAGAGTGTTCATGGCAGGAGCATGGGTAGACAAGGCGAAGAAAATCTTCTAGACTGAATCTGCTACAATCAAGCGAAGAAGAAATTCTTTGCCGCCAGCTTGAGATGCTCCTGCCTTGCTGCTTTTCAGCCGGCCGACGGCCGGTTTGAATGAAAAGACAGGGATTCTCAAGCTGTTTTTATAAAGGCATCCATAGGCAGTCCCTCCGTTATGTTGTTCAGCATGGCTTCCAGAACCGTTGCTGTTTTCATGTAGTGGTTCGCTTCAGCTTCCGCCAGCTGGCTGCTCTGGATGTGTCCGAGCCGGATATGCCCCAGCTCATGCCAGACGGTGCGCCTGAGCTCCTCCCTGCTTTGCAGGCTGTTGTAGAGGAACAGCACCACGCCGCTGTCCAGCGGAATGATGAGCCCGTACCTGCCGCACTTGCGGCACAGGATTTTTTGCAGGCCGCCCGACAGGACTTTGTAGGGAACCGGCAGCATCCGGTGCTTTTTCATCAGATGGGCGCACAGCCCTCCCGCTCCGATGCCGCTGTTCTCAAAGAAAAGAGTGATTACGGCTGTCGTTATCTCACGTTTCCGCCATTCCGGCAGGATGAATGTGTCCATGCCTAAACCTCCATGTCTAGTCTCCCAGAAGCGCGTTGATGATTTCGCGCTTCTGCCTGTTGTCAAGGCTGCCCGCATTCCGTGCAAGCAGCGTCTTTACCTTCCGAAAGTCGAAGTCCGTTTCCTGCTCGTTTCCAAGCAGGAAGTCCGTCGTTGTATGCAGCGCAGTCGCAATGTTTGCCAGCGTGTCAATGGAAGGATCCCTGTCCCCGCTGATGTAGCGGCTCATGGACACTTCGGTAACGTTCGCAAGTTCCGCCAGCTGTTTCTGGCTCAGCCCCAGACTGCTCATCAGGCTCTGAATCCTTTTTCCCAGTTCTTTACCCATTTTCCTACCTCTTACAGACTACAGGTATCAAACGAAAAGGCGTCTGCCTTTCATTCTGTCAAAACGTCCTGCGCAGGACACGGAAATTACATCTGGTAATGAAAATTTCCAGTTACCAATAATATATTAAAACTTACCGATTGTGTCAATGTAAAAATAAAAAAATAGTTTGGGTGCAGATCTTCTGCTGAAATTTGTAATCATTGAAACTAGCAGGAATTTTGAACGGTTCGAAATTTTGCGCCCGGAATTTTTAATCATTCAAAACTGCTAGTTTTAATGATTAAAACTAGCAGTTTTGAACCGTTGAAAACAGCCGTTTTGAATGACTGGAACCAGCAGGTTTTAATGGCTGAAACCTGCAGCCTTCATC
>CAMWPF010000273.1 GCA_947176045.1 uncultured Treponema sp.
AGCCCCAGCCCCAGGCTTTTTTTTCAAAAAAACGCAGCACCCCAGCCACGGCATGCCAGAATTCCGCACGGAAAGAGGTCAAAAGAAAGTTGCGTTTTGGGGGTTCCCATTGTATATTTAAAGCACACGCGGTCCGCGTCCTGCCGGCCGTCCGCCCGCGCGGAACCATTTTCAAGGAGGAACCATGACACCATCCATCAAAGCAGTCGGATTCACTTTGGAGCAAAAGCAATCAGATATGATCGACTCGAAGCTCAAGCGCATCGCCTATGCCGACGACCTCATCGTAGACCTCATCATGCACATCAAGCACGACAAAGCCTACAATTTCGACACCACTGTCAACTTCCGCTGGGGCGCGCAGGCGCACGTCACCGGCGAGGACTTCGATTTCGGAGCCGCCCTCAACAAACTGATGGATGTCCTCGACAACAAGATTAAAAAGGAAAAGGATAAAATTCAGGAGAAAAAATAATCTGCGGCACCATCCGCCGGAACCGCCATGTTCCGGCCAGAGATTCCTGAAAAACTGCAAGCCCGCGCCTTCCGGCGCGGGCTTGCCTTTTCCGGCGCGCGCATCCCGAAACGGAAACGCCTCGGCTGCTTGAAGCTGAAATGCAGGAACTGTAAAATAACGATGGCAGCACCAAATACAGCGCCACCACCGTCCTGTCATTCTATTATAAATCTACACAACCTCATCTGTTCGACGTATTTATGTTTCCAACTGCCGCCAACGCCATCGTAATATCATCAACATCTTCCTTTTCACGAGATGAAGATTGGTCACTAGAATAGGCCTCACCAGCATTGTCAACCATACATGGATCCCAAGGCAAACAATCCATCATGGACGCACCGTATGTAGAAAACACGGAAATTCCGATGCCAGTACTTTCAAGGTACGCTCTTGTGATTCCGAGCGTTTCAAAAGGAATGGTCAGTTGATACGCCGTCATCTTTGTTCCTTTTTTAGCCTTGTAATCCATATAGGTATATGTCGTCATATCTGTGCTCGCTTTATCTCCCCAATTTCCTTCTGAATCTGTAACAGCAGCATATATGTGGGAGCTGACAGATTGATTGAATGATACCGTCCGGACAATTCCAACACTATCAATCCCCTTACAGTAATCCTTATCATAACTGAACAAACCGTCTGACTTTGTAAAGAATATGGACGGATCTCCGATATTCAACCGAGGATGATGCATGATGAGCGTGTCAATTCCACTTTTGTAAGAATAAAACGTTTTTCCGTTCTGCCAAACATTTCCGCCCTCGTCAACCAATCCATTGCCAACAGCCCGCTTTCCTGTTTTTATCGCCCAGCCCATCGGCAGAAATTGAGATCCTGCAAAACATCTATCAGCGTCTAATGCATCTGCGTCATCCACATTCGGAATTTCCACCATCAGGTACAGATTCGTGTCATCCCATGCAGCAAACAACGCATATAAGTCTGGATCTGGATATTCATGACCGCCTCGCCAGCTGCGGGCAGTATCACAGGCAACGCCTTGCGCGACAATATCCGCCTCCGTCCAATCTGAAACATTGGAAACTTTTTTATACGTACCAACCTGACCATTAGGATTCGTGGCATAATATTCCGTCGTAAATGTCTCAGTATTCGCCTCTCCGCTTTGCTTCGTATATCCAACAACAAGCGTATAAATTTTGCTGACGTCACCTTTGGAGACCGTTATGGTAAATGTCTTAGAAGTTCCGGCAGAAATTGTTTGTACTCCAGCCGGCTCTACAGTGACTGTCGCATTAGGATCAGCCGCAGCACGCACAGTAACTGACTCAGAATCCCCTGATCCTAAAATATTCTTGGAGAATTCCACACCTCCACCTGAAACAAAAACCGCCTCGCCGTTCACGGTCAAAGAGGCAAGCGACAAGTCTGCTTCGGAGGCATCGGACGGACGCTTCACCGTAAGCTTGTAGGCTTCCGTCGTTTTGTCCGCAGCGGTTACGGTGATTGTGAACGTAATGCTTGCTCCGGGCGCAACGGACTGCTCTCCTGCCGGCGAAACAGACGCCGACGCGCCCTCGGATTTCGGATTGGCAATGACGGACACCTTTTCCACCGACGCCGCCACGCTCCATTCCGTTGAAGACGCGCCGATGGAAACGCCGTTCACCAGAATGTCGGAAAGGGACGTGTCGCTGTCTATCGGCGCCGCCTGCCGGACGGTCAGCGTATATGTTCCGACCGCGCCGTTCTCCGCCTCGACCGTAATCGTAAAGACCGCTCCGGACGTTCCGACCGGCGTCAGAGACGACGGCGACACGGAAACTGTGGCGCCGCCGCTCTCTGCACGCGCGGAAACGGAGACCTGCTCCGTCTCCGCCGGAACATCGCAGCTCATGGATGTAGATATAGTTCCGACTTGCGCGACAATCGAGCCTTCCACGTCAAGCAACACAACAGAAGAAAGGCTTGTGTTCGAACTCAAGGAAGCAGGACGCTTTACAGTCAAAGTGTACGTCTTTTCCGTTTCATCTGACGCCGTAACCTTGATTCGGAATACGGCCATGCCGCCCCTGTCAATCTGACCGCTGTCCCCGGTGATAAACGTAACCGTGGATGTGGAAAGTTTCGGAACTGCAGCTACAAGCACTTCTTCCGTTGAAGATGGAACTTCATATGAAATCTCAGTCCCGTTCACGTAAATCCGCTCGCCATTTACTGTAATGTAGGAAAGCGCCGTGCCGTCTGAGGTATCCTGCGCGCGGCGCACAAGGATCGGATAGAACTTCTCCGTTCCGTCTTCGGCAGCCACCGTAATCGTGAATTTCTTGGTCACGCCCTCGGAGATGGATATCGCTCCGGACGGAACCACTGCAAGCTGCGCGCCCTCGTCGGCCGGCGTTGCGGAAACACGCACCGTCTTGACCGTCGATTCGACTTCATATTCCTCACGAATTTCGTCGTACTTGTCATCGTTGATGAAAATGCTTTTCAAGCTCGTGTCGGA
>CAMWPF010000274.1 GCA_947176045.1 uncultured Treponema sp.
CGGCGCGGACGGCCGACTCGTCGCTGACCGGACGCAGGTCTTCGAGCGAGCCGCCGCCCCGCCCGACAATCATCAGGTCGCCGAGGCGGAACTCGTTCGCGTTCTGGATCTGGCGGACGATGGTCTGCGCGGCGCCGTCGCCCTGCACGAGCGCCGGAAGCACGACGACCGAGACGCAGCGGTTCCGCCGCCGGGTGATTTGGAGGATGTCGCGGAGCGCCGCGCCGGTCGGGCTGGTGACGACGCCGACGGTGCGCGGAAAGGCGGGCAGCGCCCGCTTCCGTTCCGAATCGAACAGTCCTTCTGCGGCTAGCCGCCGCTTGCGGTCTTCCAGCATCTTCAAGACGGCGCCTTCCCCGGACACTGCCATGCGGGATATGACAATCTGGTAGTTTCCGCGCGGCGGATAGACGGTGAGCCGTCCCGTGCACTGCACCTTCATGCCGTCCTTCGGCGCAAACTGCAGCGACATCGCCGAACTGCGGAACATGACCGCGCTGATCTGCGACGCTTCGTCCTTCAATGTGAAGTACAGATGCCCGGAGCTGTTCGGCCGGTAGTTGGAAATTTCGCCTTCCAACGTGAGCTGCGGGAAGGTTCCCTCGAGCATTTCCTTGATGAGCGCGTTCAATTCTGAAACGGAAAGGACGTCGTCCTGCGGCAAAATCGGCGGATTCATATTCCGATTTTATACATTCGGTTCAACTTGTTCAACGGTCTGCCGATGATATAAGAAATGAAAACGCTCGTGATTTTGTTTGCCGATTTCCAATCCCTTCATGCGTTTGATCCGATTTTTGACGGCGCGTCAGCGTTTGAGCGCGCGCTTTCCTGGGCGGAAGCGGCGGGGACGCTTTCAGATTCGGCGCAATCAATCGTTGTGCTTGCAGATCCGCAGAACCAGTCCGACTGCGAGCGGCTTGCCGCCGGTTTTTCCAACGTGGACGTGCGCGCCGGGAATTTTCGGACGGCGGGCGCGCTTTTTTCCGCTGTTTCCGACGCGGCGGACGAGTACGGCGCGGATACAGTCGCGCTCGCATGGGCGGACCTTCCGTTTTTGGACGCGGAGCTGACGCGGACGCTTCTGGACACGCACGGCACGTATCTGGCTGAATACACATTTGCGGACGGATATCCGTACGGATTCGCGCCGGAGATTTTGAACGCCGGAACTGCACGAATCCTTGCTGAGCTGGCGGCGTCGCGCCGGGCGGCGGACGGCGTCCGGCCTGTCTCCCGCACGGCGCTGTTCGACTTCATCAAGCCGGACATCAATTCGTTTGAAGTCGAGACGGTCATCGCGCCGGAGGACTGGCGCCTGTACCGGATGTCGTTCGACTGCGGAACGAAGGCCGGCGCCGCGGCGTGTTCCGCGCTCTTCACGGTGCGGAGCCGTGATATGCCGCTTCCCGAACTGTGCCGCCGTGCCGCCTCCTGCGTCAACATCATAAAGACGCTCCCTTCATATTATGGAATTTCGATCACCGACGCCTGCACGGCTGAAAGCCTGTACCTTCCGGCGGAAATGCAGCGCATCGGCGGCCAGGCGCGGATGTCCGCGGAGCAGGTGCGGAGCATCGCGGACGGCATCGCGGCGTTTTCCGAAAGCGCCGTCGTCTCTCTTTCCGCATGGGGCGAACCGCTGCTGCATCCGCAGTTTTCTGAATGCGCGGCGGCGGTGCTCGCGCATCCAGGGCTTTCCCTGCTGGTCGAGACGGACGGGCTGCATGTGACGGAGGCGTTCTGCGGGGAGATGAAGGCGCTCGCCGGGCGCGCGCCGGAACGCCGGGACGGCGGCAGCGGCTGCGGAAAAATCACGTGGATCGTGCGGATTGACGCGTCCACCCCGGAGCTGTACGGCGCGCTGCACGGCTCGCCGGAAGGGTTTTCGCGGGCGGTCGCGGCGGTCTCCCTGCTGTCGGCTTCGTTTCCCGGCGATGTCTATCCGCAGTTCGTGCGCATGAATGAGAACGAGGAGGAGCTGGAGCCGTTCTTCCGGTTTTGGAGCGCGAAGGACAGTCCGTCCGGCGGAAGGCTCATCATCCAAAAGTATGATTCCTGCTGCGGCGTCCTTCCCGACAGGAAGCCCGCCGATTTGTCTCCGCTGGAGCGCAATCCGTGCTGGCATATCCGCCGCGACATGACCATCCTCCCGGACGGAAGCGTTCCGTTGTGCCGGTGCCGTCTGAGGGGAAGTTTGGCGGGCAATGTCTTTGAGTCGCCTTTGGAAGAAATCTGGCGGAAGCTGACGCCGGAAGTGCAGGCGCAGATGGACGGAACGTATTCGGAAAAATGCAGGAAATGCGATGAATTCTATACCTTCAACTTTTAGCGAACATCAAATCAACCGCACGGTGCTCGGCGGAAAGATGCCGAACGGCTCGGCAAAAATGAATGTTTCTGTCATCCTGCTCAATTCCAGCGGAAACCATCTGCGCGTGCAGGCGCTGGAAAATCTGCTGTCCTGCGGCTTCCGCTCCGTCGTCTCGGTCGAGCCTTCTCCGGACAGCTTCAATACGGAGGAGCTGTCGCGCCGGTATCCCGCAATCAAATTCGTCGTGCCGCTGGAGAAGGCGTCGGACGGCGAGCTTGTCAACATGTGCATGGCGGAAGTTGATTCAGAGTATGTGCTTGTGCTGCGCGACTCCCTGTACATTCCGTCCGGAATTTTGCTGCAGCATCTGGCGGAAAAACTTACGAAGGGCAGGACGTACTGCATTGTTCCGCGCCTTTTGGACAACAAGGGGCAGGGAATTTCCGTCCAAATTGTGCCGGAGGCGCGGCGCGGCAGGTTCCTCATGACGCCGTCCCAATTTGTGGCGGACGGACTTCCGACGCTGTTTCCCTACGATTATATCGGACTGTACAACCGCGAGAAATTCATACAGCTGGGCGGATTCGACTATACGATTTCCTCCTCGTACTGGCAGAACGCCGACTTGTCGCTCCGGGCATGGCTGTGGGGCGAGAAGATTAC
>CAMWPF010000275.1 GCA_947176045.1 uncultured Treponema sp.
CTCGCCGACAAGCCGGCGGCCGTCAGGGAGGCGTCGGGAGACGAAGCCGCCGCCCTTTCAAGGACGGCGGTTGCGTTCGCAATTGAGAACAAGGCGCTGCTTGGAAACGACCGAGAGCTTGCGGCGCTGGCAGTCGCAGGAATTCTTTCGCTTCCTGCGGACAACGTGGACAGCCTTACTCAGGAAGAAAAGGACGGCATCTGCGATGACTTTTTGAACCTGTACACGCTTTTTGACGACACGACGGTCAAAATCGCCGTGCTCAACCGGATCGCCGTCCTGAAGCTGCCGGAAGATCGATTTACAGAACTGCTCAATGAATTCATGAAGAAGGCGAAGCCCGCGTCGGAAAACGGCGCGCTGCTCAAGGCGGTGGTTTCCGCGCTTGGAGATGTCGGGAATCAAGATTCATTTGTCATTCTGTGCCAGCTGTTGAACGACAGCGCGTGGAGCGAGTTTGCGCCGGAAATCGCATCAGCTGCGGGCGGCTTGCTCGAGCAGTCGCTGCCGCAGGCGGTTTCGCTCATTCAAAAAGGAACGGCAGCGGACTGCCGGAAGATCTTCGACCTTGCCGTGCAGAACGGGGCGATTCCATACAGCTTCAAGGCTCACATTGCCGAAAATGTGCTTTCCCGCGCGATATATATTGCAGAGAATTCCCGTTCCGCAGGCAGGGAGGTAGTTTCGCTTCAGATGGACTCATTCCGGGCGCTGGAATCATGGAAATGGACGCGGGCCGCCCAAACGGCGCTCCGCTTCTTCGATGCAGCGAAGGCGGAATTCGACGCCAAGTCGCTTTCGGAAAATGATTTCACCGCAGTCATTTCCGGCATCGCGGCGCTGGCGCCGATGGGCGCGCCGCAGGCGCTGTCCGCATACCTGATGCAGCTGAACAAACTGAAGGAAGCAAACCTCCCCGGTCCTGCAGATCCGGTCGTTCTCGCCGTCATATCCTCATTGGGAGCGATCGGTGATAAAAGCGCGTTCGATTCTCTGCTTGCCGTCACGTATTACAATTATTCGGATGCCGTCATCGCCGAAGCTCGCAATGCGCTTGCGAGATTGAAATGGTGATTGATGAACATGAACAGCATGCACATTCCAAATGGCGCGCAGCCCGCCTCATCCCACGCCTCCAAAAATGCAGTCCGGCTGTCTGCGCAGCGCTTGCCTGCGCCGGCCTGCTGTACAGCGGACTTCTGAAGCCACGTGAGCCGCCGCCGTTTTCCAGCCTGATTCGGACAAAGGACGTCTGCCGTATCTCCGGCACGATTGCATCCAATCCGATCAAAAACCATGCCCGCGGAACATATTCCGCCGTCCTTTCCGTCAGCGGGGCGCAATCAAAAAGCGGCGCCTCCTCCGAAGCGAAGGGGATCGTGTCCGTCCAGATTCCGGCGCGCATTGCAGAATCCTATTTCCCAGGCCGGCTGTACACAGCCGCAGGAAGAAGCGCGCGCGTCTTTTGCGAAAGCGGCGCGCGCCTTTCACTGGACGGCGCGTTTTCCTCGGACGGAGCGGTGTTTTTCGCCTCGTCCGGCACGCAGCTTCCATGGGAGGCGACCTTGCGCGGCCGGCTCAGGCATTTCCGCGCGCTGTGCCGCCTGCAGTTCCGGCGACTGCTGTATTCATGGGGCGATGCAGGCGGCCTGCTTCTGGCGCTGCTTTCTGGAATTAGGGAATATACGGAGGACGGAATTTCCGATTCGTTCCGACGCGCAGGCCTGTCCCACATCCTTGCGCTTTCGGGAATGCACCTTTCGCTGTTTTCAGGGCTGGCCGCGTCGCTTGGCAAGAAGATTGGACGCCGCGCGTCATACGTCCTGCAGTTTCTGGCAGTCTGCGCATTCGTGTGGTTTGCCGGCTGCTCGCCGTCGCTGCTCCGCGCCTTCCTGTGCAACATGCTCCTGCTGGCGGCCTCCCTGTGCCATGCCGTCCCGTTGAAAATGAGCGACGTGCTTGCCGCCGCGTTCCTGCTTCATGCGGCAATCGCACCGCAGGACCTGCACCAGGCGGCGTTCCTGCTTTCGTACTGCGCGCTTGCCGGAATCCTTTTGTTCGGAGAGTCGGCGTCTTCCATCGCCGAACGCTGGCTTCCGCCGTCCGTCGCCGCCTCCATCGGAACCAGCGCCGGCGCGCAGGCGCTGTCCATTCCAATTTCCGCCAGGCTGTTCGGCGTGGTTTCACCTATCGGCATCATCTCGACGGCGGTCGTCTCTCCGCTGATCGCGTTGTTCCTGTATGCCGGATTGTTCTGGCTCGCGCTGTGCCTGTGCGTTCCATTTTTCCGCCCGCCGGCTGCTTTTTTCATGAATATAGTGTATACTGCAATCAAATGCACGGCGCAGCTGTTCGCTGCCGTGCCGTGCATTTCGTTCAGGAGCTGACATGATTCTGCCAGAAACAGTTGATTACAATTCGCCGCAGGCACTGAAGGCCTTTCTCGAACGCAGCAACATGGCGATGCAGAAGAAATTCGGACAGAATTTTCTAGTAAACGGACAGATTCGGACGCGGCTTGCAGACGCCCTTGCCGTCGATGGAACCGCTTCGGTGTGGGAAATCGGACCGGGGCTTGGCGCAATGACAAAGGAAATCCTCGACCGGGGCGCGCGCCTCACTGTCTTTGAAATCGACCGCGGGTTCATTGCCGCGCTGCGCCGCTTCTTTCCAAAACAGGAAGCGTCCGGACAGCTGAAAATCGTGGAAGGCGACGTCCTCAAAAACTGGAGGCGCGTGCTGAACGCCGACGGCGCGCCGCAGCGGCTGTTCGGAAACCTGCCGTACAACATAGCGGCGGCAATCCTGTGCGACACCATTGAAGAAGGGGTGCGCTTTGACAGGTGCGTCGTCACGGTGCAGAAGGAGGTCGCCATGCGCATGGCGTCGGCAGTGAATACAGAATGTCTCTTATACACATAAGACGCTGCCGACGAACACGAGGGTGTAGATCTCGGTGGACGCCG
>CAMWPF010000276.1 GCA_947176045.1 uncultured Treponema sp.
ATGGGCAGGACAAGGCTCGCATTTTTGACGCATTCCTGAAAGTCGCCGCGCCTGCGCGCTTTGAGCAGCCCCCAGACGGAAAGGAACACAATCTGCTTTGTGCCGGGCTGTTCGAGCAGTTCCAAAACGGCTGATTCCATATCTTCGGGGCGCAGGATGTCCACCGGGACTCCGGCTATTGTGATTCTTTCAGTTCCCATTGTTTGTTCTCCAATATGACGGACTGCGCCGCGGCAATTCCGTACAGCGCGGCAGTTTCGCAGCGCAGAATGTTTACATCGAAATGAACCGGCGCAAATCCGCCTGCCCGGAACAGTTCCAGCTCGCCCGGCGCGATTCCGCCTTCGCATCCGACGGCGATTGCGACTGTCCGCAGCGTTTTGCTGCGCAGGATGGAGTGCAGCGGCCGCGTGTGCTCGCTTCGTTCCCATAGGATGGCGGCGGCGCGGCTTTCTGCGTTTCCAGCAGCCGCGTCCTGCCAGCGCTTGACGGCGTCTGCTGCGCTGTGCGGCGGCAAGACGGCCGTCTCCACCGGAGAGCCGCTTTGCTGGCGGGCCTCTTTTATGATGCGCGCCATGCGCCCCCGCTTGTCCGACAGCATCGCCTTCACGCAGTCGCTTTGGGAATACGCGCCGATGACGGGAACGATGTATGTTACGCCGCATTCCGCCGCCTGCCGGACGATTTGCTCCATCTTCACCGGTTTTGCGATGAACTGGAACAGCCAGAATTCCACGTCCGTGAACGCGCTTTGGACGCGTCCGGCATCGACGCCGCGGAAGCCGCCGTCTTCCGATGAAGTCCTGCCGCCTTCCGGCATGCTTTGAGTATCGGCGCAAATCTGAAGTTCGATGACCCGATTTTCTTCATGTATGCGGCAGACCGTTGCATTTTTCAAGCTGCCGTCCGGCAGCCGCACGGAAAGCATATCGCCCGGCTTGATGCGCAGCACCTGCCGCAGGTGGCGGCAGTCTTTTCCTGTAACAAAGATGACGCCGTTTTTGTCCGGCGCGGCGGGCGATATGAACTGCCGCATTTTATTTTTCGGCGGCGGCTTCCGCCGCGTTCAGCTCGCCGTCTTCCGCTTCCGCCTCAAGCTGCAATTCCTTGAGCGTTTTTGTGGAACGGACGAGCGCGCGGAAGTCCGCGTTCTTGCGCAGGATGTCGAGCGCGGCGTTCAGTTGGATGTCGTAGTCCAGGTCGTACAAATGCGACGGCTGCTTGCGCCACAGCTGGATTCGGACGAGCCGGCGCAGCAGCAGCTCGCTCAGCGGATAGTCGCGGCGGAGTTCTGCCGCATAGCGCGCGATGTCTGCCTCCGTCATTTCAGGATGCGCCTCGACATGCTCCGCGATGACGTTCGCTTCCATGAGGGCGGAATAGGCGCGCTCGTCTTCTTCTGTCAGTTCAGGGTACAGCACTTCTAGATCCGGCGGAATTCCGATTTTGTCGATGTTCGTGTCGCTGGGCGTGTAGTAGCGGGCCATCGTGAGCTTGATTGCCTCGTCGTCGCCGAGCGGAATGACCTGCTGGACGGAGCCTTTGCCGTAGCTCCGCTGTCCGACAAGATAGGCGAGGTGGTTGTCCTTGAGCGCGCCGGCAAGAATTTCCGCCGCGCTTGCGGAACCTCTGTTGATGAGCACGATGATCGGCATATTGCGGACTTCCGTCTTGTCCGCGGCGGCGTTGAAGACGGCGTTTTCGTAGCTGATCCTGCTTTTTGTCGAAACAATCGGGCCGTTGTCGATGAATTTGTTCGCGACGTCGATGACGCTCGTGATCAGGCCGCCCGGATTGTCCCGCAGGTCGATTATCATGTTCTCATACCGTTCCGTCTTGAAAAAATCGAGGGCTTCTTGAACGCGGGCGGGCGTATCCGGCGTGAACTGGATGATCCGCAGGTAGCCGGTGCGGCCGATCATTCCGAATTTGACGGTCGGCACTTCAATCAGCGCGCGGACAAGCTCCACCGTGAACGTAACGTTTTTTCCGCGCCGGATGGTTACAGATACCGGCTCGCCGATTTCTCCGCGCAGCAGGCTGAGGACGCCGTCCATGGTCATTTCCGGCGTCGGCTTTCCGTTGATTTCAGTGATGCAGTCTCCTGCGAGGATGCCGGCCTTCGCGCCCGGAGAATCTTCAATGGGCGAGGCGACTTCGACGTATGCCGGCTTTTCCGGCGTGGACTCGATTGGCTTGGAGATTGTCAGTCCGACGCCGCCGAAATTTCCTGTCGTGGTGTCTGAAAGGTCGCGGATGGTGTCTGTGTCGAGGTAGGATGTGTACGGATCTCCCAGAGAATTCATGAGTCCCTTCATGGCGCCTTCATACAGCGTCTTCGGGTCGATTTCATCGACGTAGTTCCGCTGGACAAAGTCAAAGACAGAATTGAGCGTCTTCAGATACTGGAAATTGGAAACATGGTCGCTTTCAACGGCGGATTGGGCGAAGCATTGCGATGCAAGGATCGAAATGATGAAAAAGGATGCCGCAGAAACCGCTCGCCGGTACATTGGGTACAATTTGGAAAAAAGGCACTGTTTCATAGTGGTATTTTAGTTTAACGGATTGAAAAATGCAACTGCGGACAATGCGCGCCTGCGCGCCGCCATCGTCAGCGCGCAGGCGGCTTCTGGCAGGCGGCGCGGATTCTTTCTACGAACAGCTTGTTCTGGTCGTTCCGCAGGGGGACGGAGAACTGCGGCTTTCCGTCTTCTGCCGAAACCCGGTAGATGTTCTTTGGAGACATGGCGTACGCGGGACTTTCTGGATTGTTGATCCACCAGTCTAGAACGGAAATGATGCAGAGCGTGTATTTGAGCAGGTTCGCGTTGGTGGCGTTTGCCGGCTGTGATTTTTTCTGTCCGCCGAGAATGACGTCCAGCCGCTTGGATATTTCGTTCGGAACGTCGAAGCGGTAGCGCTCCCATGGATTTTGGATTTTTGCGACAAGTCCG
>CAMWPF010000277.1 GCA_947176045.1 uncultured Treponema sp.
TAAAGGCAAGCACCCGACGGCAGGCTGCGCACGCAGCCTGCCGGAACGCCCGAAAACACAATCATCCGCAGGCGTTCCGACAGCTTTCCGGGCGCAGCGCGCTACTGGTCATGCCATTTTTTGAAAATCAAGCTCGTGTTGATGCCCGCAAAGGCGAAGTTGTTGCTCATCACGTATTCGGCGTCGATTTTACGGCCGTCGCCGCGGATGTAGTCCAAGTCGCCGCATTCCGGGTCGATGTTGTTCAAGTTCAGCGTCGGATGGAACCAGCCTTCGTTCATCATATTGATAGTCAGCCATGCCTCGACCGCGCCGCACGCGCCGAGCGTATGCCCGATGTAGGACTTTGTGGAGGAAATCGGAATCCTGCGCCCGAAAATCCGGGCGGTCGCCGTCGTCTCCGCGATGTCGCCGTGGTGCGTGGAAGTTCCGTGCGCGTTCACGTAGGCGATTTCAGCGCCCGTCAGCCCGGCGGAATCCAGCGCGAGCTGCATGCAGACGCCCATTGTCTCGCTGTTCGGGCTGGTGATATGCGTTCCATCCGTGTTCGTTCCGAATCCGACGATTTCGGCAAAAATGGGCGCGCCGCGCTTGACCGCGTGCTCCAAATCTTCCAAAATCAGCGTTCCGGCGCCTTCGCCGATGACAAGGCCATCGCGGTCTTTGTCGAACGGGCTTGGCGTCGTCTCCGGACGGTCGTTCCGAATGCTCGTCGAGCCGAGCTGGTCGAAAATCGCGGCGTCCGGCGGACACAGCTCTTCCGCGCCGCCAGCAATCATCATGTCCTGCAGGCCGTTTTCGATTGTCTCATACGCATAGCCGATGGACTGGCTGCCGGACGTGCACGCTTCGGACGTTACAATCATGCGCCCCTTGAGCTGGTACGTTACTTCGATGTTCGCGGCGCACGTGTGCGGCATACATTTAATGTATGTCGAAGAATTGACTTTCGCCGTGCAGCGTTCCTCCATCACGGACGTCAGCTCCTGAATGGAATCGAAGCTGCCCATCGACGAGCCGTAGGCGACGCCGGTGCGTCCGTCCTTGCATTCGTCGATGATGTCGCCGGTCTCCTCGTTCAAAAGTCCCGCCATCTTCAACGCCAGCTGCGACGTGTGATAGGCAAGCAGCGCGACGCGCCCCATTCCGCGGATCAGCTTACGCGGATATTTCGGCAGCCCGCCCTTTGCAGGACACGCCAGATGCGTGTTCATTCCGGCGATGTCGTGCCAGTCCTCCATATCCTTGATGCAGTTCCGGCAGGACTTCAGCTGCCCGAAGGCTTCCTCCCAGTTCTGTCCAAGTCCGCTTATCATGCCCGCGCCCGTAACGACGACGCGGCGCTTTCCGTTCGGCTTTGTGAAATTCATATAATACCACCATTGACTGAAATGACCTGCCGCGTGATGTATCCGGCGGCATCTGAAAGCAGGAACACGGCGAGCGCGGCGACTTCCTCCGGCTTTCCGGCGCGCTTCATCGGCACGGTTTCCATGATGATGTCAATCGGCGCGTCCTTAATCATTTCGGTCTCAATCACGCCGGGCGCGATGCAGTTCACGGTGATGGAGCGGCTCGCCAGCTCAACGGCAAGCGCCTTCGTCGCGCCGATAACTCCCGCCTTCGACGCGCTGTAGTTCGTCTGCCCGCGGTTTCCCATGACGCCGGACACGGACGCGACGGTGATGATGCGTCCGCGCTTCTTGCGGCACAGCGGCATCACGAGCGGATTCAAGACATTGTAGAAGCTGTCCAAGTTGGTATGGATGACGGAATCCCAGTCCTCGCCGGTCAGTCCTGCGAACGTATTGTCGCGCGTGATTCCGGCGTTGCTCACGATTCCCCACAAGGCGCCGTGCGCCTCCGTCATAGCGTCCAATTTTTCCTTGCAGTCGGCGCGGTCGGAAATGTTGAACTGGATCAGCTCGCCGTTTCCGCCGGCCTCCTTGATTTCCGCAAGCGCGGCCTCCGCCTTTTCCTTTCCGCGGTTGTAATGGCAGATGACATAATAGCCCGCCCTTCCCGCGGCGACGGCAATCGCCCTGCCGATTCCGCCGGACGCGCCGGTTACCAAAATCTTTTTCTCCGCATTTCCGTTTTCCATATAACGCTCCATACAATATAATAGATGGACAAAATCCCTTGAAGACTGCACTTCGCGGGCATTTCATTTTCAATCTTTGAAAAGTCCGTGGATATCCTCGGTTTCCATCACTGTTATTTTGGCGGATGCCGCTGGCTCCGCATCGTCCTTGGACGCATACAGTTCGCACAGATAGCGGTAGACGTGCGAATCTTCCTCGCGGTAGTCCTCCTTGATCCGCATCTGAATCGTCGTGCCGCCCTTCAAGAAACCGACGGTCGCCTTGAAGTCCACCACGCTGAGGATGAATCCGGGAAGCGGCTCGCGCCCCTTGATTCTGTTCGTGATTCCAGTCAGCGCGGAAATTCCCTGCGCCATGAATTCAAAGCCCGCCCACGTCGGCACGCCGCCGAATTCCGGCTCGTAGAAAATGCACTGTTCGGTAATATCGTATTCGCTCGTGATGCTGTGCTCGTTGACGTCGTGCTGCGTCACCCGGCTGAGCAGGAACATCTTCCCCTTGTGAGGCAGCAGATTGATAAGCTCATCGTAGTCGATGAACTGCGGCATTTCTTTCGCTTCCAAAGCCATCTTCATTTTCCGATGAAAACTGCCCGTGCAATCCGCGCAATCTTCATCTCACCTCCTGATAAAAACATTCAACGCAGACCGAGAATCAGGCTGGCGTTCGCCCCGCCGAACGCAAACGAATTCGACATGCAAACCCGGACCGTTCCCGTTGATTTTTGATTTTCTGCGGACACAAAATGCAGCGGCGGCAGCGCCGCGTCCGCCTCGCCGTCCCACACCTGCACCGGAAGCCTCACTTCGTCCGCAGGCCTGCCGGCGTTCTCCGCAAT
>CAMWPF010000278.1 GCA_947176045.1 uncultured Treponema sp.
CAGCTTGACCGTCAGCGGCCGCTCCGGAGTCCCGTAATCGTCCGCCTCCGCAAACGAAAGCTCGATCTTCGGCATCACGGCGTCAGACGAATTCTGCGCGGAAAAGACCATCGAACAGCCGGAAAAGTCCACGGCGTCCGCCCGCCCGGAGAACGTCCCGCCGTTCGACGGCACGCCGAAAAACGGAACTGCTCCGGAAAAGTCGAAGCCGACGCGCGCCATGCCGACCATCGCGCCGTACAGCTGCACGGGCAGCGCCGAATAGATGAAGAATCCGCAGGGCAGCCGCTCCGGCGGAAGATCCTTTTCCACCGCAAGCGCGACATCGAAGACGGCCTCCCCGCCGCCGTCCGGCAGGAAATTCCGCAAGTCAGCGCCCGACAGGATCCTCCGGTCGAGCGCGCCGGAAAAATGCCCCTTTTCATCAAAATCCGCGTCCGTCAGAAATCCAAAGTAAAACGGCTGCCCGGCAGCCTGCGCCTCCCCGAGCCGCCGTTCCGAAAGCGGCGACAGTCCGATCCGCGCCGTAACGCTCAGCGCCCCTTCCGATCCGTACAACGCGGAAAGCCGCTGCCGCTGCCGTTCCGTAAACTTGAACAGCGCATAGCCGGACTTCGGAACGGAACTGCGGGCGGCGCCGGAATTCACCGCAATCATCCGCTCCGCAGGCTCCGCATCATGTTCAAAGACAATCCCCGCCCTCGAATATCTTCCGCCGGAAAGCCGTAGGCATACAATCGCCACGTCCGCAACGACAAGGACGGCAAGGCATGAAAGGAGGACTTTCTGCCGGAGGTTCAATTCCTTGACAAATCTGATGATCGGAGGCTTCGGAATTTCGATTTTCATGGCACAATACTACACTTTTTCGTGAAAAAAGGCTACATTCTGGACTATGCCCACCGCGATTATATTCCATCCGGCGCAGGAGCGCACGCTCGCAGACGAACAGCGCCGCATCCTCCGGGAACTGAACGCGCAGGAAGCGCTTTTCTTTCCGCTGTATCCGCTGTACTGCTTCCTTGACGGCGGCGGACTCGCAGAAATCCCGCCCGAAGCATGCCGGATGCGCATCAAGTCGCTTGCCGTGCATCCGGCGCGGCTGGACGGAGGACGGCTCGTCTTTCCCGTTGAAATCCTGCTGGACGGCGGCGGACGGGCGGAAGGAAGCGTGCCAGCAGGCCGCCGGAATGAAAGAAAAGCCGCCGCCGGACCGCCGACAGGCCGCATCTTTCCGTCGGAAGCGCTTCCCTTGAACTGCCGCGTCTTCCAGGCCGCCGACGTCAGTACGGACGGCGTCCTCTGGGAGGTGAGCCGCGCCGTCTGGGTGAAGACCCGCGATGCATAAAAGCCTCGCGCCCGGCGCGGACGGCCTCCACGGCACGTCCGCCTCCTACGCCTTCGTCCGCACGGAGCCCATCCGCATCCGCTTCTCCCGCGTGTCGCACAAAAGCGCGTTCAGCGCGGCCGCATCTTCCGCCTCGATGGCGCGCTTGAATTCCGCAAGGTGCCGCTCGAAGCAGCCGATGTGCGAAAGGAGCGGGCCGCGGTTTGCAAGGAACAGCTCCGTCCACAGCGGCGCGTTTATCATCGCAATCCGCGTCAAGTCCTCGAACGAGCCGCCGCCGAACGCCGTAATCTGCTCGTCCTCGGCGCTTTCGACCAGCGCCGCCGCAATCACATGGCACAGCTGCGACGTGAAGGCGATCTTGTCGTCGTGCCGGGCGCACGTCGTCTCGGTGATCCGCGAAAAGCCCATCGCCGAAACAAGGCTCCGCATCAGCTCAAGATGCTCCGGGCGGTTCGAGTCCTGCGGAATCAGGATGTAGTTCCTTCCCGCAAAGAATTTCGCCGACGAATGCGCGTAGCCTTCCTTCTCGCCGCCCGCCATCGGATGTCCGATGATGAAGTCGACGTCATTCCGCACGACGCCCGGAAGGGCGGCCTCGAAAATCGACTTGACGCCGCTGATGTCCGTTACAACCGAACCGCCCTTGAAGGCGTCCCTGTTCTCCTCAAGGAACGAAAGCGTCGCATGGGGATACAGGCAGACGAACACGACGTCGCACTCGGCGACCATCTGCGCCGCGCGGTCGGACGGAAAGACGCCGTCCACAACGCCGTCCGCCTTCGCCGCCTCAAGGCTCGCCGCGCTGCGGTTGCAGGCGAGGATCCGTCCCGTCGCGCCGTCCATGCACAGGACGTTCTCCCGGACCGCCTTCGCAATCGAACCGCCCATAATGCCAAGCCCGACGATTCCATACGTCAAATCCTGCAACTTCATACAAACCTCCCGGCGGCTGACCGCTACATCGTCCTGCCGTCGATTTCCGCATAGCGCGGCAGAACCTGCATCAGCTGCGCGAACGCCTCCGGCGTCAGCGACTGCTCGCCGTCGCACAGCGCCCTTTCAGGATTGTTGTGCACTTCGATGATGAGTCCGTCCGTTCCCGCCGAGACAGCCGCCTTCGCCAGCGTCGGAACCATCCAGCTCTGCCCGCAGGCATGGCTCGGATCGATGATGACCGGCAGATGGCTGATCTTGTGCAGGTGCGGCACGATGCTGACGTCCAGGCAGTTGCGCGTATAGTTGTCGAACGTGCGGATGCCGCGCTCGCAGAGGATCACGTCCTCGTTGCCGCTCGCCATGATGTATTCGGCGGACATAAGCAGCTCCTTGACCGTCGCCGACATTCCGCGCTTGAGCAGGATCGGCTTGCGCGCCTTGCCCATCTCCTTGAGCAGGTCGAAATTCTGCATATTCCGCGCGCCGATCTGGATCATGTCCACATCGTCGAAATACGGAAGCTGGCGGATGTCCATCAGCTCCGTCACAATCGGAAGCCCCGTCTCCTGCTTCGCCGTCTTCAGGAATTCCAGCCCCTGCGCGCCCAGCCCTTGGAAGCTGTACGGGCTCGTCCGCGGCTTGAACGCGCC
>CAMWPF010000279.1 GCA_947176045.1 uncultured Treponema sp.
CGGTGATGGACGCGTCGTCGAACCAGATTTTTACGAGCATTTCCTCCACGCTGTTTTCGATGTTTTCCGGCGACGCGCAGAAGCTGGGCGAGAATTTCACCGTGGATTTTTCCGCGTCCGGCGCGGACTGGAAGGCCGTCCTGACGCCGAAGGACGCGGCTGTTTCTGCGGTGATGGCTTCCATCGCAGTTTCGGGAACGCGTGCGGCGGCATCCGCGGAACTGAACAAGATTGTCATGACGGAAGGCTCCGGCGACACGATTACATACACGTTCACCAACCAAAACTACCCGGAGGTGCTGACGGATGACGAGAAAGCCTATTTCATTGCAAAATAAGACGTGCCTCTCATTCTGGATTGCCTACCACGCCTTGATTTTTACGGCGTTCGCCGGATTATGCGTCGCGAACCGCGGAAAAATCAACATTGACGCGGATTTGTTCAACATGCTTCCGAAGCCGGTCATGGGAAAGGCGCTGAACGCCGCCGATGAAAGGCTGACTGAAATGACGGGCCAGAATGTGTTCATCCTTGCGTCGAATTCCGATTTCGGTGCGGCGAAGGCGGCGGCGGAAGCGGCGTATTCCGCGCTGTCCGGCAGCAGCGGCTTCAAAAGCCTTTCGCTATATCAGGACGCCGGTTCTATCGGCGGAATCCTTGACTTCATCCACATGTACCGTTGGAATCTGCTCGACGAGTCCGCCGCCGCGGAATTGGAGGCTCCCGGCGGTCCTGAGCAGTTTGCGCAGAACGCGCTTGGAACGGCGTACGGCGCGTTCACGATGATGCCGCTGAACCTGCTGGAAAGCGATCCGTTCCTGCTGACGGAATACGACTTGCAGAACTATCTTGCCGCGCTGCGCGCTTCCGGAACGCAGATGTCGTTGAAGGACGGCGTGCTTGCATCGTTCCACAATGAAAAATGGTACGTGATGATCCGCGGCGTCCTGAGCAAGGAGGGCGCCGCGCTCGCGAGCGACAAGAACGCCGTCGTCGAAATCCACGCTGTCTGCGGCGCGCTGGAAGCGGACGGCACGAAATTCATCTATTCCGGGACGCCGTTCCACAGCTATAAAAGCTCCTCCAACGCGTCTCGGGAAATTGCGACGATTTCCAGCATTTCGATGTTCGTGGTGCTGGTCATCCTGCTTCTGATTTTCAAACGGCCGCATCCGATTCTGTTTTCGATTGCTTCAATTTTCATTTCGACGTTTACGGCGATTTGCGCGACCCTTCTGGTTTTTGGAAAGATGCACGTGCTGACGATGGTTTTCGGAACGTCGCTGATCGGCTCGTGCATCGACTACAGCCTGCACTATTTCATTCATTGGAAGGGCAACAAGGACTTCCATACGGGAAGCGAGGTGCGCAACCACCTGCTGATGGGGCTGGCGCTTTCGCTGGTTTCCACAGTGCTTTGCTATTTCATCCTTGTTTTTGCACCGTTCAATCTGCTGCGGCAGATGGCGGTCTTTTCGATTTCTGGAATTGTCAGCTCGTTCCTGACGGTCGTCTGCATTTATCCGTATGTTCCGGTGCCGGAAACCGGGCGTGACATTGCGCTTATGAAGATTGTGCGTATGCCGGAATGGTACAACAAGAAGCTTGTCGGGCGCATCGTCATTACGCTGCTGTTCGCTGCGACTATCGGCACGCTGGCTGTGTTCCGCAAGAACGTCCGCATTGAGAACAACCTTGCCAAGCTGTACAAGCTGGAAGGACGCGAGCTTGCCGACGAGGCGGAGGCGTCCGGCGTCTTGCAGTACAATCCGTCAGGCTGGTTCATCGTGAGCGGCGGCACTGCGGAAGAAACGTTGCAGCGCGAGGAGCGCCTGACGGCGGAATTGCGGCGCGTCAACGCAGGAAAGGAGAAGGGTGGATTCATCTGCACGTCGCTGTTCATTCCGTCGGTGGCGGCGCAGCAGAAGTCGCGGGACGCGGCGGCGCGGCTTCTGCCGCTTGCGCCGGAGCAGTATGAGGCGCTCGGCTATGCGCCGGAGACCGCCGCAAGCCTGCGCCGGGATTTCGCAGAGTCCGACGGAAAATGGATCCTGCTTGACGGCGGACTTCCCGAATTTTTGAAGGCGTCCGTTTCTTCCGCGTGGCTCGGCGAAATCGACGGCAGCTATTATTCCGTCGTCCTGCCGGTTTCTGTGACGGACGCGGCGGCGTACCGCAGCATCGCGGCGGAATCCGAAGGCGTCTATTTCGTCAGCAAGGTCAAGGACATGAACCGCGATTTGGACGCGCTTTCCCGGATGATTCTGATGCTGTTCGCGGTTGTGTACGTGGTGATTTTCATCGTGCTTCGGTTTTTCTACACGTGGAAGCAGTCGTTCAAAATCATTTCCGTGCCGATGCTGATTGTGCTGGTTACGAGCGCGATTTTCGCCGTCGCAAAAATCAATTTGGAATTTTTCTCGATTACGGGGATGATTCTGGTGTTCGGACTGGGATTGGACTATGTGATCTACATGATTGAAAACGAAAAGCGGCAGGATGCCGGCGAGCGCGCGCGGCTGGAGCCGTTCGCCATCTTGCTTTCGTTTGTAACGACGGCGGTTTCGTTCGGGGCGCTGGCGCTGAGCAAGTTTGTTCCGGTACACATGCTGGGGCTTTCTATTTTCATCGGGCTGACGACGGCGTTTGTCAGCACGTTCTTTTATACGCGCGCGGACTTCTAGAGGTGCGGCGGTACGGTGTGCGCAGCGCACCGGAGGTTTTTCTGCGCCCGCGCCGGAGCAGTGGCGGCCGCGGCGCGGACGCCAGGCGAGCAGGCGGCACGTTCCGTGCCGCCTGCGAGACCGAGCGCAAGCGGGCTGCGCAGGTGCGGATTGCGGCTGGTTCTGCGCCCTAATAAAATGAAAAAAAGATTGACACGATAAAGATGTTTGTATATATTTCTCTTATACACATCTCCGAGC
>CAMWPF010000280.1 GCA_947176045.1 uncultured Treponema sp.
GTCCTGCGGGAACTGGAAAGAGTACAATCGCCGCGATTATTGCGGAACGGCTGCACGTCACGTATTTGAACAGCGGAAGTTTCTACCGGGCGCTGACGCTGGCGCTTCTGGATTCCGGCGTTGATATGTCGGACGGCGCTGCCGTCGCGGAATTCTGCGCGGCGCAGCGGCTGGAATATGTGAATTCTCGCCTTGTCCTCAACGGAACGGACGTGGAGTCCCGGCTGCACGAGGATCGCGTCAGCGCGAATGTCGCGCAGGTTTCCGCCATTGTGGAAGTCCGCCATCTTGTCAACAGGCGGATGCGTGAAATTACGGGCAGCCTTGACATTGTGTGCGAGGGGCGCGACATGACGACGGTCGTCTTTCCTGACGCTGACTATAAGTTTTATCTGGACGCGTCGCTGGACGTTCAGGCGGAACGCCGGTTCCGTCAAGGCGTGAGCGATTTGAGCTTGGAGGAAATCAAGGAGGCGATCCGGCGGCGCGATGAAATCGACCGGAACAAGGCGGAAGGCGCGCTGAAGATTGCGCCGGACGCGACATATATAGATACATCTAACTTGACGATAGACAGCGTTTGTGCCATAATACTAAAACAAATTCATACACAAGGGTTTACAATGGAAGAAATGGAAGTGGAAAAGGATGAGGTCCAGAACTCCAAGGACAATATCCAGACACAATTAGAAGAGTCTCTGAACAATCTCAGCAATCCGGAAGAAGGACAGGTCATTGAGGGCGTCGTCATTCAGGTGACGGACGATCTCGTTTTCCTTGACGTCGGATGCAAGTCAGAGGGCCGACTCCCCGTGGAGGAGTTCGCAGATGATCTGCCGAATGTGGGAGATACAGTTCAAGTTTTTCTGGTGAGAAAATTCGGCCGCAACGGGCCTGAGATTTCAAAAACGAAGGCGGACGCCAAGCGTATGTGGAAGGATATTTCCCGCGCGTTCAAAGAAAAATTGCCTGTTTCGGGAACGATTTCCAAGATTGTGAAGGGCGGATTTGACGTCAATCTCGGCGGCGACATCCGCGCGTTCCTTCCCATCAGCCAGTCTGACAGCCAGAAGGTCGAAAAGCCGGAGGCGCTGCTCGGAATGAAGTCGGAGTTTTATATTGAACGGCTGTATTCCGAAAACAAGGCGAACGTTGTCGTCAACCGCAGGAAGTATCTTGAAGAGCAGATTGATTCCAAGCGCGAGCAGTTTTTTGAGAATGTAAAGATTGGCGATACCGTCAAGGGCACT
This sequence comes from uncultured Treponema sp., assembly GCA_947176045.1. Classification (GTDB taxonomy): domain Bacteria; phylum Spirochaetota; class Spirochaetia; order Treponematales; family Treponemataceae; genus Treponema_D. Next base: position 1,251 of record CAMWPF010000280.1, read on the forward strand.
GTCAAGAGCTTCACCAGTTTCGGCGCGTTCATTGATTTGGGCGGGTTTGACGGCCTGCTTCATATCAACGACATGAGCTGGGGGCACGTCGCCCGTCCGAAAGATTTCGTGAAGAAGGGGCAGGAAATTGAATTGAAGGTCATCCGGCTGGATCCTGCGGAAAAGCGCATCAACCTGTCCCTCAAGCATTTTTCAGAAGATCCGTGGATTCATTTCGAGGAAAAATACCACGTAAATGACATCGTGAAGGGAAAGGTCACCAAATTGACGGACTTCGGCGCGTTCATCGAATTGGAGGAAGGCATCGAAGGTCTTGTCCACATCAGCGAATTTTCTTGGACGAAGAAGATCAACAAGCCGTCTGACATGGTGAATGTTGGCGACGAAGTTGAGTGCATGATTTTGGGATATGACATTCAGGCGGGGCGCGTCTCCTTGGGATTGAAGCAGGTGACGGCGAATCCGTGGGATGAAATCGGCGACAAGTATGCGGTCGGAACGAAGGTTCACGGCAAGATTGTCAAGCTCACGAATGTCGGCGCGTTCATTTCAATTGAGGAAGGCATTGACGGCTTCCTTCATGCGGATGATATTTCGTGGACGAAGAAGATCAAGCATCCGGGCAGCGAGCTGTCTATGGATCAGGAGATTGACGCGGTCGTCCTTGAATGCGATGTGGAAAACCGCCGCATCAAGATCGGCATGAAGCAGCTTACGGATGATCCGTGGAAGCAGTTCGCGGAGGAGTACAAGCCGGGTTCCACATTGGAAGGCGAGATTACTTCCATCACGGATTTCGGCATCTTCGTCCGGGCGCCGAACGGCATAGAAGGGCTGGTGAACAAGTCGAATTTGAGCGAGGATCATGACACTCCGTTCGAAGAGGCTGTGAAGAAATATGCTGTCGGCGACAAGGTGAATGTATATGTCGTCGATGTGAACACGGAAAAGGAAAAGGTCGCCTTCTCCGTCCGTGAATTCAAGAAAAAGCAGCATCGTGATGAGATTTCCCAGTATATGGCGACGTCCAGCGACAGCGACGACGGCGCTTATACGCTCGGTGATTTCTTGAAGAATCAGAACAGCTGATGACTGAAGGTTTTGATGGATACGGCTTCTTTAGAAATGCTGAAGGCTATCATCGAAATCAACAGTGACATTCATTCGGATTATTCCAATCAAGACGCATTGCTGTTTCGGGTATTGAAGTCGGCAATGCGTCTTGTTAAATGCGAGGTCTGTTCGTTCGTCCGGAAGGAGCGCGGGACAGGGCTGCTGCGGGTGGTCGCGGAATGGAACGGCAGGAGCGAAAAAAAATGCGACATCCTGCTTGATTCTAAAAGCGCCGCTTCGCAGGCCGCCGCCGAGTGCCGCTGCCTTGTCGCGAACGGAATCGACGAGGATTTGTTTTATTACAGCCTTTTTAAGGACAGGTTTCCAGGCGGCGTTTCGGCGGTGCTTGCGCTTCCTGTTTCTGCTTCAGGGCGTTGCTTCGGCGTGCTGGAGCTGGTCAACAAGGTCGGCGGCCTGCCGTTTGATGAGACGGATGTGAATGCAATTCGCCTCGTTGCGGACATAGCGGCCGCGGCGTACGGAACTGCGGAGAAATTGCTTTCTTCATACGAGCAGATGGCCGCCTTGAAGCAGAATGCTTCGCTGCATCCGTCCGCATC
>CAMWPF010000281.1 GCA_947176045.1 uncultured Treponema sp.
AGTCGTTTTTCTTCTGCTCGATCAGATAGTCAATGCCGTACAGCGCGACGCGGCGGTAGTCGCCGACAATGCGGCCGCGGCCGTACGTATCCGGCAGGCCGGTAACAATATGGTTCTTGCGCGCGGCGCGGATCTCCGGCGTATAGACGTCGAAAACGCCCTGATTGTGCGTCTTGTGATATTCAGTGAAAATCTTGTGGAGCAACGGATCCGGCGTATATCCGTACATTTCGCAGGATTCCTCCGCCATCTTGATTCCGCCGTACGGCATGAACGCCCGCTTGAGCGGCTTGTCCGTCTGAAGGCCGACAACCTTCTCAAGCGACTTGCCCTCGTCGCAGATGTACCCCGGACCATACGCCGTCAGACCCGTCACCACCTTTGTTTCCATATCAAGAACACCGCCTTTTGCGCGCTCTTCCTTCTGGAGCTTCTGAAGTTCGCCCCACAGCTTGTCGGTAGCCTCTGTCGGCCCTTCCAAGAAAGAACTGTCACCCGCATACGGTGTGTAGTTGTTTTGAACAAATTCGCGGACGTTGACTTCGTCGCGCCACAGTTTCCCTTTGAAACCGTCCCATGCTTCATTCTGACTCTTCATCTCTATACCTCATTTGAAATAGATTTAATGTCGGTTCCATCTTACTCCCAAACGTTTTTTTATACAATAAAAATCGTAAAAAAACAGAAGCACATCCGAATCCTTTTCAGGCTCAGACAGATGCCTTCCACGTATTTGAGGGGCAGACGGAAGCGCCGGCATCCTACTTTCATATATATGAAACAAGAAAGCGCAAGAAAGCGTTACGGCAGAATTTCCGCAACTACAAAAAACGCCGGCCAAATCCGCAGAACGCGTGGAAGATGCATGCAATCCGCACGGGCGCAAAAAAGGCGCGCTCCGCTGAAGCGGACGCGCCGGAAAAAGCCAAAGCCAGCGGAATGCCCACGCGCGGCGGCGTCAGTCCAGCAGCGCGTCCAATTCCTTGCAAAGCGCGTCCTTGTCCAGCTTCTGCCCGATGATGCACATCTTGATCATGCGGTCGCCAACAGACTCGTCCCACTCCTCGCGGATGCGCGGCTCCTCCGCCAGCACTTCCTCCCGCTCTTTTTCGGGACAGGAAGCAAGCCACCTGCCGGAGGCGCCCGCCTGGATCTGGCGGCCGGAAGACTCAAAGACATACGCCATATCGTCCTCGTCGCTGAACCAGACGACGCCCTTGCTGCGGATGATGTTGCGAGGCCAGCGTCCGGCGAATTCCTCGAGCCGGTCGCGGTTGAACGGGCGGCGGCGGAGATAGACGAATGAGCCGATGCCGTATTCATCCTCATCGGCGCCTTCATGGTTGTGCTCGTGATGATGATGCTCATGCCCGTCATGCCCATGCTCATGATGGTGCCCGCACCCGCCTTCATCATCATCGTCCGCCTCCCGGCGCTCCAGCTCCGCAACCCAGCCGGCGCTTTCAAACACTGTCTCGAAGTCAAAGCGGTTCGTCGCAAGCACATCCTCGACAGGAACTTCGCCGCGCACCGTTTCGATGACCTTGACATGCGGCTGCAATTTTTTGACGACGGCGCGAACCTTCTTCATTTCGTCTTCGGAAACTAAATCCTTCTTGTTGATGATGAGCGTGGAGCAGAATTCGATCTGCTGAACCAGAAGCGACTCGATGTCTTCTTCGTCCATATCCTTCCGAAGCAGCTGGTCGCCGCCGGAAAACTCATCCACAAGGCGCTTGGCGTCGACAACGCTGACAACATTGTCCAAGCGTCCGTTCTGAATCTGTTCGATCGCCTGGGCAATCGGCATCGGCTCGCAGACGCCGCTGGATTCAATCAGAATGTAGTCGAATTTTCCAGTCGCAATCAAATTTTCAATCTGCTGGACCAAATCCGACTTGAGCGTGCAGCAGATGCAGCCGTTCGTCAGCGGAACAAGGCTGCTTGTGTCCGTGATGTTCGCGCCCTTTTCGATGAGCGCCGCATCCACATTGATTTCGCCGATGTCATTGACGATGACGGCGACCTTATACCCTTTCTGGTTGGAAAGAATCCGGTTCATCAACGTCGTCTTTCCCGCGCCAAGATAGCCGCACAGCAATGCGATCGGCGTCAGCTTCCTTTCCATAATTGTATGCTCCTGTAAAAATCACTGGGGAACAAAAGCCGCCGCCATTTCCAGCAGCCTTCATTCCATGAAATAAAAGTTCCTGAAACTATGAATTCGGCGCCAGCTGGATGTGGACGGCAGCTCCATCCGGCACCGTTTCGTAGAACCACCGCGCGTCCGCCATGCCCAACCGGACGCAGCCGTGGCTCGCGGGCATTCCAAGCAGCGCCGCCTCTTCCGGAATGATTTCCTTGTCCCGCGTTACCGGAACAGAATGGAACAGATACACGCCGCCGATGAAGCCGACCCACCATAGGCCGCCCTCGCCGACCTTCTCCGAAAAGAAGAATTCCCCGCGCTTTGCGCCAGATTCGTTCAATATATAGTCTCCAAGCGGCGTGTCGTTGTCGCCGTCTTGAATTCCTGTCGAACAAACCATCGCGCGCACCAATTCGGAATTCCGATAGACGTACGTCTTCTGATCCGCGACGCTGACGACGACGCGCCAGTCCTTTCCGTCTCCGCCGGAGGGAAGCGCGGACGCAGCAGCAGCGGACAGCAAAACGACGGCAAACAGCAGCCGCCTCAAAAAACGGTTCATAATCTTCATCATACTGAATTGCGCTGAAAAATGCCAGACAGTCCGCATTTTTCTTGCCGCCCGCAGCAAAAATCCGTATGTTTGAGAGGGCGCCGGCAGCCAGTCCGCGCCGAAAAGACCACAAATGGCTTACGCAAATCAGGAGAAGCTCATGGGAACATCCATCGCATTTTACGACACAAAGCAGTATGACAA
>CAMWPF010000282.1 GCA_947176045.1 uncultured Treponema sp.
AACGCCATGCTGCCGCCGGAACGCTCCACGCCGCCGCGACGCCCGGAAAGTCCGTTCCCTGGAAGCGCCGCAAATTCCTCCAACGGCTCCGCAGGAACGGCGACGCCGGCTGCCTCCGCGCGGCGCAGCACCGCCCTTGCCAGCGGATGCTCGCTCCTGCCCTCCAAATCCGCGGCAAGGCGCAGCAGCTCCTCCGAACTGACGCCGTCCGCCGGAAGAATGTCCGTTACCGCAGGATTTCCGCTCGTAATCGTCCCCGTCTTGTCCAGCGCGACGGCGCGGATCTTCCCCGCCTGCTCCAACGATTCCGCCGTCTTGAACAGAATGCCGTTCTTCGCGCCCATGCCGTTTCCGACCATGATGGCGACCGGCGTCGCAAGTCCGAGCGCGCACGGACAGCTGATGACAAGCACCGCGATTCCGCGCGCAAGCGCGTCCCCGGCGGACGCCCCGCATACAAGCCAGACGGCGACCGTTACCGCCGCAACCGCCAGAACTGCCGGCACAAAGATGCCGCTGACCGTATCGGCGACTTTCGCAATCGGAGCCTTTGTCGCCGCCGCGTCGCCCACCATGCGTATGATGTGGGAAAGCGCCGTATCCTCGCCGACGTGCACCGCCCGGCACTTCAAGAATCCGCTTTGATTTATGGTCGCCGCGGAAACGCTGTCGCCGGGCGCTTTGTCGGCCGGAACGCTTTCACCGGTCAAAGCCGACTCGTTGACGGCGCTGCCGCCTTCCAGCACAACTCCATCCGCCGGAATGCGCTCGCCCGGACGCACGACGAACACATCATCCTTCTGAACCTGCGAAACGGGGACGACCGACTCCTGTCCGCCGCGGACGACGCAGGCAGTTTCCGGCGCGAGGTTCATAAGCCCTTTGAGCGCGTCAGTCGTCCGGCCTTTTGAGCGCGCCTCCAGCAGCTTTCCGACAGTGATGAGCGTCAGAATCATCGCCGCCGATTCAAAATAGAAGTCATGCATATATGCGACGACGACATCCCCGTCGCCGCGGACTTGCGCTCCAGTCATCGCGAACAGGACGTAGACGCTCCACAAGAATGACGCGCCTGAACCGAGCGCGACAAGCGTATCCATGTTCGGAGCGCCGTGCAGGACGCTGCGGACGCCGCCCACAAAGAATTTCTGATTGATGACTAAAATGACAGCGGAAAGCAGCAGCTGAGCAAGCCCCATCGCAACATGGTTGCCTGCAAGGAACGGCGGGAGCGGCCAGTCCAGCATCATGTGTCCCATAGAAATGTACATGAGCGCCGCCAGAAAGCCAAGCGACCAGAGCAGGCGGCGGCGCAGCGCCGGCGTCTCCCGATCCTCCAGCGCGTCCGCCGCGCGCTCCGGACTGCGTCCGGACTGCCGCCCGCCAGATTCCTTTTCAGTCGCGGCGTATCCGGCAGCCTCAACGGCGGCGATGACTTCCGCGGGCGGCGCATCTCCTTCCACGCCCATGGAATTCGTAAGCAGGCTCACCGAACAGGACGCAACGCCCGGCACTTTGGAAACTGCCTTTTCGACACGCGCGGTGCAGGCCGCGCAGCTCATGCCCGTTACGGCATACTGCTTCATGATGCGCCGTCCTTGCCCGCAGGTTCAATACGGACAACGGAAAATCCCGCGCGCACGACTGCGTCAGAAAGCTCCGCATCACCAAGCTCCGTTTCCATTGAAACAAGCGCCCTGCCTTCATTCAAGGAAACGTCCGCGACAACGCCGTCAAGCTCCTCCAAGCTGCGGGCGACGCTTTCCTGGCAATGCGCGCAGCTCATTCCTTCAATATAAATATATTTTTCCGCGGCGACCGGCGCAGCATGCCGCTTCTTTGTCCGCCTTACCGTCTTTCCGGCGCCGCCGCAACAGCCGCCACCTCCGCTGCAATGCCGCACCATTGCCCGCACTGAAAAAATCACAACCGCAAGCAAAACGGCCGCAATCACTATTGTCGACAGGGACATACCGCCACCTCCTGCAAGAATCAACCGCACGCAGTCTCATCATTTATAACACATGAACATTTATTCATATAATACAAACAGACTTCCGTCCTGTCAAGCGCCGCCGCTGAAAAACAGACGTACGGCTAAAAAAAGTCCCGCCAGCTTACGCTGGCGGGACTTTTTCATAATGCGGCAGGGCCCCCTCCGCGCAAATCAGCTGGCCTCAGCGGAGCTTTTGCAGCGCCCAGACAAGCTCGTCAATGACTTCATTGTTTCCAGCCTTCAGCTCCGGCGCAACGACAGCATTCAAATGATTGGAAAGGAGCTCCTTGTTGAACGACTCCAACGCAGACTTCACCGCCGCAACCTGGATCAGAATATCTGTGCAATAGGCATCCCGCTCCAACTGCCCCCTTACTCCACGAATCTGCCCTTCAATGCGGTTCAACCGAACAACCAGCTTCTTCAATTCTGCGGCATCCCGCGGCGTCTTCCGCTGTCCCTGCCTGATCAAATCTTTGTTCGGACGAGGCTCAAGTTCCGACTCTAACTCTTCGTTCATTTCCGTCATAAAAACCTCCAAAACAAAAATCCCTCGCACACATATTATACCATGCCGCAGGGTTCATCAACTGGCAAATTCAAGAATGCACGACTTATTTGCTTTTTTCGCAGTTATGCCCTATTTTTTAACTGTGCCTGCGCGCACTCAGCCTGCGGACGAACGCGCTGTCCTTGAAAGCGCGCTCCTTCTGCTGCGCCGCATTTTCAACCAACCACCACAAGGAGGATTCCATGAAAGGAAGCCATTTGCTCTTCACGTCTGCCGCCGTATGCGCGGCTGTCTCGCTCCTCTCCTGCACCGCAGGAGCAGCCGGAAATCCGCGCGCCGCAACAACGACTGGAAGCGGCTCCGTCTCCGTCATTCCCGACACGGCGCACATC
>CAMWPF010000283.1 GCA_947176045.1 uncultured Treponema sp.
GTTGAAATAGCTCTGCGCCGTGTCGATGTGGCGGTAGCCGACGTCCAGCGCGTCAAGGACGCAGCGCTCGCACTCTTCCTTCGTCACTTGGTACACGCCGTAGCCGAGCTGCGGCATCTTCACGCCGTTTTTCAACGTCACATATTCCATGAAAATCCTCCTTGTGCCTTGATCCAGCACTGCAAAAAAATCATAATCCCGGTTCCTGCTCCCGGGTCAAGCGCTTTTCTTAAAAAATAAAGGAATAAACGCCGGAGCGTGGGGCGACCGACGCTTCTTGAAAAAAATCCGGCGTTCTGGTACACTGCGTCCATATTTGATGTAAACGACACACGTCTTGGACGGCGGACAGCGCACAGGAGCGCGCGCACGTCCATATAAATCTGATCACGGGACATCGCCCTTTGCGGCGAACCCGTGATTTTTTTTGTCCGCGTGCCGTTTTCAAGGCATTCCACAAGGAGGAAAAAATGCCAAGAAACCAGTTCCAGCGAATGATCTTCGCCCTGATTACTGTCGTGATTACCGTCCACGCATACGTATTCTACAGCCTGTACGTTGTGAACGGAAATTTCTTCATGCAGCTGACCGGCTTCCGCTCCGTGCTTGAATCAATCCGCGCGATGGGCGGCGTGGAGCTGCTCGGCCGCAGGGTTCCAATCTGGACGGTGGTGCTCGTGGAATTCTGCTTCGCCTACACGCTTGAATGCGTCATGGGAAGCCCCGCGTCGTTCCGGCTTGCGTGCAAGTCGTTCAATCCGCGCGAGACGCATCCCGTGATTTTTGAGACGGCGGTCATCTGCGCCACGGTCGCCCTGATGTGTCCGTCGATGAGCCTGATTGCCGCGTTCCTGTACTATCCGTACAGCGAGGTGCCGTTCAATGTGCTGACATTCCTCGCCGGATGGCTCAAGCTCGTCTGCTTCAACTTTCCGTTCGCCTTTTTCACGCAGCTCTTCTTCATCCAGCCGTTCGTGCGCACGGCGTTCAAGCTGATTTTTGCGAAGGACATCGCCCGCCGCGCGGCGGAACAAGCGGAACAGTAAAAAAAAGCCGCGCATGACGCGCGGCTTCTGTACGGACGTTTGCAAGCCCGGCAGAAAATCAGTCTTCCGCGGCGATGATGCCGTAGAGGCGGTCCAAGTCGGCGCGGCTGAAATAGTCGATTTGAATGGAGCCTTTTTCCAAGGAGCCTTTCAAGACGACCTTCGTGCCGAAAATTTCGATGAATTTCTGCTCGATGGCGGCAACGTCCGGGTCTTTTTTGACCGGCTTCTTCTTTTCGACGGTTTTTTCGCCCGCACGGCCGCCGTTGTTGTACTGCGCCGCCAGCGCCTCAGCCTCCCGGACGGAAAGTCCGCTTCCGACAATCCGTCCGAACAAAATCCGCTGGTCGGCGGCATTTTCGACGGAAAGGAGCGCCTTGGCATGGCCGGAAGCAATCTGTCCGTTTACAAGCGACTTCTGCATATCGTCCGGCAGCTTCAAGAGGCGCAGCGCGTTCGCGACAGTCGGGCGCTTCTTCCCGACGCGCTTGGCGACTTCTTCCTGCGACAGGTCGCCAAGCTGCATGAGGTGCGAATATGCCAGCGCCTCTTCGATGGGATTCAGATCGGCGCGCTGGATGTTTTCGATGAGGGCGACTTCCAGCTTCTTCTGCTCGTCATATTTGCGGAGCTGGACGGGGACTTTCTCAAGGCCGGCGATTTTTGCGGCGCGCGTCCGGCGCTCACCGGCGATGATGTAGAACTGTCCGGCATCCGCCTGCTCGATGATTATCGGCTGGACGATGCCGTGCTCCCGGATGGAATCGGCAAGCTCGTCGAGCGCCTTCGCATCAAATTCCGTACGCGGCTGGTGCGGATTCGGCTTGAGCAGGTTCGGATCAACCCACAGCCCGCCGTCTTCGTCGGCTTCAATGCCGTCGGGAATTCCGGCAGGACGCCCCTGCGGAAAAACGCCCGCCTCAGACGGAGCCTGTTCCCCGCCCGGAGCGCCGTCCGCCGGCTGAGCCTCGCCCATCAGCGCGTCCAATCCGCGCCCCAATCCAAGTCCGCCCTTCTTACCCACGGTTCAGCACCTCTTCCGCAAGCTTCTGGTAGCTTTTCGCACCGGCGCATGTCGGATCATAGTTGCAGATCGGCAGTCCGCGGGACGGCGCTTCGGAAAGGCGGACGTTGCGCGGAATAATCGTGTTGAACACAACGTCCTTGAAGTACGACTTGACCTGCATAACGACGTCCTGCGCAAGCCGCGTCCGGGAATCGTACATCGTGAAGAAAATCCCGCCGATGACGAGGTTCGGATTGATGCTTTTCTGGACTTTGCCCACCGACTGCAAGAGCAGCGTAATTCCTTCAAGCGCGAAATACTCGCACTGCATGGGAACCAGAACGGAGTCCGCGGCGGCAAGCCCGTTCAGCGTAAGGATGCCGAGCGACGGCGGGCAGTCAATCAAAATGTAGTCGTACTGCGGGCGGAGCGGAGCGAGCGCGTTCTTCAAAAAAAATTCGCGGTTCTCCTGATCGACCAGCTCAATCGCCGCGCCGGACAAATCGATGGACGCGCTGATGGCGTCAAGTCCGGGAACCAGAGAGTGTTTGACTGCGTCCGCAGCCGCCGTCTGTCCCGCAATCAGTTCGTAGACGGTCGGCTTGTCTTTGGAAACGCCCACTCCGCTCGACATATTGCCTTGGGAGTCAAAATCGACAAGGAGCACCTTTTTGCCCGCAAGCGCGATGTACGCGCCGATATTGATGCAGGAAGTCGTCTTGCCGACGCCGCCCTTTTGGTTTACAAACACAAAACAGTTGCTCATACGCGTACAGTGTATCATTTTTTTTTAAATTAGAATAAAGTTGGATTTCGGGCGGAATTCCCGGCTGCCGCGG
>CAMWPF010000284.1 GCA_947176045.1 uncultured Treponema sp.
ACGGCGCGCGCACCTCCATTCCCAGCGGGCGGACGAACTGCTCCTCAATGTCAACCAAGCCGTCCAGCTCCGAAAGGCACCGCCCCAAAATAGCGTCCGCCTGCGCGGAAAACCCGTCGTCCGCAAGAAAATGCGTCCGAAACGTAAACCACGCCTCCCTGACAGCGGCGAATGTCGGCGCCAGGCACATCCTGCTGACATCCGCCTTCAAAAGCGCGTAGAACCGGCGCTCCCGCTCATCCTCCGCGACGCCGTCCAGCGCGGCCGTCCACGAATCCCGCAGAACGCCGCCGTCCTCGTAGCCGCAGATGCAGCGCAGTCGGACTCCTTCGCGAACAAGGCTTTCGTTGACATCCCTGTCCTTCCACGGAACAAAGCCGTTCAAAAGCAGCGCGCGCACGCTGTCATAGGAAAACCGCTCCGACCAGCACGCCTGAATGTCCGCAAAGACGCTTCCCGCATTGTTCGATGTCAGGGAATCGCCCGTGCGCATGACGAACGGAATGCAGTAGTTGCGGAATTCCCGTTCAATGTACGGCCGGTACGTCTCTATGTCGGGAACGTCCACCGCGATTTCGCTCCAATCTGCGAGTCCGTCCGCGACCGTCTTCCTGATTGCAAGCGCGGTCCGGCGAAGCTCCATCCGCGCGTCCGGGTACACGGATACGCGGGGCGGCGCGAAGGAGCCGTCCGGCAGGCGGACGACCAAGACGTCCGGCGACGCGGAGAGCGCATCCTCGTAATCAGAAAAGTCGGCGAGCAGCTCAGGATAGAAAACCACGACGGAGCTGCCGCGCGGCGAGAATTCAGGCTCCGTCCACGCAGGCTCGAACAGTCCGTTCTCCTCCAGAAACCTCCGGTACCGTTCATAGAGAAGCAGGTAGTCCGCGTTTTCCGCGTCGCCGTCGTCCACGCGGCGGGAGCGCCACGCGCTGTACTTCTTGTGCCACAGCGCGAGCGACGGGAGCGTCCCGGAAATCCAGTCGGTGAAGGAGTCGGCTCCGGCGGCGTACGCAGGATTGATGATGCTGCGGAACAGCGGCGCTCCGCCTGCCGCGGCGGCCGCATTCTCAGCGATCAAAGAACGGACGAACAGCTTCCGGAGCATGGCGGGAACGGCGTTCCTTCCCTCCTCGCGCGCGCCTGCGAATTCCGCCTTGAACGCGTCCCACGCCGAAAACCGCTCCATTGCGACGGCGCGGACGCCCGACCGCTCCGGACAGGAGGCAGCCCATTCCGCCCACGATGTGGCGGCGATGTCCGAAGAAAACACGAAGACGGTCCGAGGCTCCCGAAGATGCTCCGCAAGAATTTCGGGAATCCGCGAAGGCTCCCGCAGCATAGTTTTCATACAGTTCAGTATAGCATGAAAGGCAGGCGGCTTCCACCGCACGCGGCGGAAAGAGCCACGCCATTGAAACAGATTCCGCGCCATGATACTATAGAAGAATGGACGTACAGATGATTCTATCGGCATCCGGCTGGCGCAGGGTATTCGCCGCCACCGGCGGAGAGCAGGACAGGACGCCGGAAATCGGCGGCGGGAACACGGCGCGCGCCGTCCTTGCAGCAAAGGTATTCGCAGACTTCGTCAAGGAGAGGACAGGAAAGCAGGCGCCGTCCATCGTCTGCGGCATGGACGCCCGCCCGACAGGCCCCGCCATCGCGGACGCAGCGCTGCGGACGTTTGCCGCAGAAGGCGTATCCGTCCGCTTCCTCGGCATCGCCGCCGCGCCGGAAATCATGGCGTACGCAAAGTCCGCCGACGGCTTCCTCTATATTTCCGCAAGCCACAATCCCATCGGACATAACGGCATCAAATTCGGACTGAATTCCGGCGGCGTCCTCAACGCGGAGGAAAACGCCGTCCTCGCCGGACGGTTCCGCGCCCTCTGCGAAGCTGAAGGCGCCGACGAATCCGCGCGGCGCATCGCAGGCTCTGCGGACAAGGAAGCGCTCGCGCGCATCTACGGAGCGTCCGACGGCGCGAAGCGGGAGGCGCTTTCGGCGTACCGCGCGTTCCTCCGCCGCTCCATCTCCGGCTCCGCGGACGCGGCGTTCCAGGACGGACTGTTCGCGCGCATCAAGCTCGCCGCCGCAAAACGGCACATCGGCGTCGTCTGCGACATGAACGGCTCCGCGCGCACGCGCTCGGCGGACGCGGACTTCTTCCGGGAAAACGGCATTCCGTTCTACGCATTCAACGACGAACCGGGAAACATCGCCCATGAAATCATTCCCGAGGCGGAAAACCTCGTCCACTGCGCCGCAGAAATGGAGCGGCTTCAGGCAGAAGGCCGTGCGGACGCCGTCATCGGCTATATGCCCGACTGCGACGGCGACCGCGGAAACATCGTCTACTGGGATTCGGAAAAGCGCGCGGCCGTCGTCCTCAAGGCGCAGGAAGTGTTCGCGCTGTCCGTCCTCGCCGAACTTTCCTACGCGCGCTGGCAGAACGACGGCGCGCCGGACTTTTCGCCCGCCGTGGCGGTCAACTGCCCGACGTCCATGCGCATTGAGGAAATAGCGGCGGCGCTGGGCGCGCGCGTGTTCCGGGCGGAGGTCGGAGAGGCGAACGTCGTCTCGCTCGCGGAAAGGCTGCGGACGCAGGGCTTCTCCGTCCCCCTGTGCGGCGAAGGCTCGAACGGCGGCACCATCACATGGCCTTCCGCAGTGCGCGACCCCATGAACACGGTGTTCGCCATCATCAAGCTGCTCTCCATCCGCGAGCTTCTTGAAATCTGGTGCGCGGCGCGCGGCGTTCCGTTCCGCCCCGACTTCACGCTGCCGGAGCTCCTCCGGACGCTGCCCGCCTACACGACGACCGGCGTTTCCGAGCCGCGGGCGGTCCTCCGCATACAGACGGC
>CAMWPF010000285.1 GCA_947176045.1 uncultured Treponema sp.
TTTTTCATAAAAACACTCCATTTTTGTCCATATATAAGGACTTTTTAATATATCAAAGTCTGCAACGCAAACTTTCGTTCGTTTCGCCCGTATGGGAAATTTCTGTTTCTGCCTTTCGGGAGAACTCCCAAACACCCCTCGGAACAAAAATCTGCTTTCGGCAGCCTGCCGTGCGTTTGCTGTTCGGAATGTGAGTCAAAATCTTGTGTGTACGGAAAAAGGGCGTTAAAACAAAAACGGACGTGTGCCGCAAGGCTTTCGCCCCGGAACGCACGTCCGCCGCATTTAAAAAGAAAGAATTTTTCTATTCTATGATTGATTGATTGATTGATTGATTGATTGATTGATTGAAATTATGTACGCAACGTCGAGCGTGTCAAGTAGCTTTCGCAGTTTTTTTGCAAAGAGAATGTTGTTGTTTTTTATCTGCGTACAGCCCGTATACAAACCACTCACTCCGGCAGGCGCATTGCCTTTCATACGATATGCAGATTATTATACACCATATTTAAGAAATTTACAATGGGAATTTTTTCCTAAACAGGATTTTTTTGAAAAACAAAGAAAACAGAATGTGCGACTGTCATTCGGGAAGCAGGAGAAGGCATTGTTCCCCCAAATAAAAATGCGGCTTTCAAATAAATCTTGTAGATGAGAAGCAGATCCGAAAGAATATGACATTCGCGGTGTCCTGCAAAGTTGCCGGTCAATTCGTGGTCGCAGAACTTTCCTTGGGGCGCCGCGTCCAGCTCCACGGCATCATTCAAAAAGCGCCGGATGCATATTGCATCCGGCGCTCCGCCTGAAAGGCTATGCGGTTACAGTGATTTGAGAGCCGATTGTCGCCGTGCAGTACGACAATCCGGGCTTTGTAACGACGCTCACATCATATTCACCCGCGGCGATGCCATTCGGAATCACCGCGTCCACAATGTTGCTGCCGGCACGTTCAAATTCTGCAACGCGCACCACGCCGCCCTCGTTCTCCAAAAAGACACCCTGCCTCTCATCGGAAAAGTCAAACGACAGGTTCCTTCCGTGCAGCCGCACCGTCGCGCCCGCAGGAAATTCCAGCACGGAGCTTTCGCTCGCGTCGGCCAGCTTTGAATTCAAACGGTACAGCCGGGCCTCTCCGGACGGATCCGGATTCACCTGCCTGTACTCCAGCTTCGCACGCACTTCCTTGTACGCCGCCGCGTCCGCGGAAAAGCCGAGCGCCACATCGTTGTTTCCATGCCCAAGCACGAACGAATCCTGAATGCCGGCGCATGTTCCCGTCGCCGTCGGACGGACGATGCCGAACGGCAGCTCGACATCGTATCCTTTTGCGAGGAACTTGACCACAACCTCATTCAAGACATGGAGCATTCCAACGTTGTCTGCTTCCGTAAATGAAGAGTTGTATGACGCCATTTCGGAAGCAAGCTCCGCCACCGACAATGTTTGGGAGCAGCTGCTCCTAAAACAGAAGCAGTCCTTCTGCTCATCCGCAACAAGCGGATTTCTAACAGTTTTTATTTCCAACATTTTATGCGCCCTCCTTGGACGCCGTTGCGCGGGATTTGAATCGAAAAGTCCCGCACGCCTTTCTTTGACAAGGAGGGACACAATATGATATACTCGTATAACAGATTTTTGAGATTCACATCGTGTCTCTCGACCAGAAGCGCCCTGCAAAATGTGCCAGCATCCTACAGGACGCTTTTTTCATGCGTCTTCATCATGCACCTCCTCCGGCAGCAGCTGCCGCTTGATGGCCTGAACCATCCTGTCAGTCCTGCATTCTATTCCCATCGCAGCAAGCCCCTTGAATATGGCGATGCATAACGCGGCAACAGCGCCGAATATGTACGCCTCGATTTCTCCATGCTGGCTCTGCTGCGTATGGCGCAGCACAATGTGTCCGTATTCATGAAAGATAATCTGCTGCACCTCCTCAGGACTCCTGCCGTCATTATAGACAATCATGCGGCATTGGGTGCCGGTCGCATCATCAGTCCATATCAAGCACATCCCCTCCTCCCACAGGCCGCAGGAAACCTTCCTCAGTTCGGCAAGGCGGTCGGGACTGAATGATGAAAAACTCATCAGCTTGATTCCCTTGCCCGCCAGCATCAGCTTGTAATCAAATTCTTCAGAAGCGCAGTTTCCATCAATCAGTTCTTTTGACGCTATATATGCAATCTGGTTCACCCGCCATGGTGGAAGCATACGGGCGCCCCATCCGCCGCCTTCTTTTTTAACTTCATCTTTATTTTTACATGGCTCTTCCATCAGTCCTCCTCCTGCCGCCTGTACTCGTCCATAAGGATCCGCATCAAGTCGTCTTTCTGATTTTTGCTCAGATCGTCCTTGCTTGAGGCAAGCAGAATCTTGAGCTGCTCATATCCATACCGGCTGTCCCTTCCCAAGAGGTAGTCGCTCGTCGTGCCAAGCGCATTGGCGAGATTCGCCAATGTGTCCGCCTTCGGCAGCCGCACGCCAGCCATATATCTGCTGAACGCCGCTTCCGTAACACCGCATAATTCGCACAACTGCTTCTGAGAATAACGGTTCTTCTTCATCAACTCCCTCACTCGTTCCGAAAAAGCATCCATCTCTTTCATAAGAACACTCCTTATCAAGCCATGCCCTCCGACTCAGCTGCATTTATGTTTATAAGTATAAACATAATTATACAAAAGTCAATATTTAAACAACATTTTTACAAACACTCACTATGCCGAAGCCGCCATAAACAGCACACCATCTAGCTGCCGATACACCCGAACGACGGACGGGTATAATGCGCGACAGCTTATCCGAATCTTTCCGACAGCTTATCCGAATCTTTCCGACAGCTTAT
>CAMWPF010000286.1 GCA_947176045.1 uncultured Treponema sp.
CGTCCAGCGCGTAGCCGATTTCCGTCTGCGAGAAGCTTTCCGGCGAATATTCCAGCTGGATTTCCGTTCCTTCCGACATTCCGAGGCAGCTTTTGACGCAGCGGACGCCTTCGACGGCAATCGCCGTGATTTCTTCCCTGGACTTGCCGAACGTGTACTTGCGCTGCGCCGGAGACGTCGAATTGTAGATGTGGAAGATGGCGCGCGGCGCGCCCTTGAGCGCCTCGAACGTCCGCCTGATGAGGTGCTCGCGCGCCTGGCAGAGCACTTGCAGGGTGACGTCGGCGGGAACGTGGCCTTCCTCGATCAGGCGGCGCAGGAAGTTGAATTCCGTGTCCGACGAGCTGGGAAATCCCACTTCGATTTCCTTGAAGCCGATTTTGACGAGCAGGTCGAAGAATTCCAGCTTCTGCCCGATCCCCATCGGATTGACGAGCGCCTGGTTTCCGTCCCGCAGGTCTACGGAGCACCAGACGGGCGCTTTGGTGATGGCGTTGTCCGGCCACAGGCGGCGTTTGATGGGAACCGCCTCGAACGGGCGGTATTTTCCAGTTGGATTCATAAAAACTCCTTAGACGTGCGCACGGAACGGCAGGGCTTGGATTTCCGCGGACCTCCGCAGAATATGAAAAGACCTGCCGCCGGGCGACAGGTCTGTATATTCAAAGGTGTATGATACAGCGCTATCAGCTCAGGCAGATGGTGGGAAGTCTGTTCTGTAGAAGAAGCGTGCATTTCATGCTGAAACTGTACACCATTTCATTCCCTGCTGTCAAGCAGATTGTCCGCGGGGCTTGCCATTTGCGGCGCGGTCTTTTATGATTGGAACAAATGATTGACATCGAGGCGGAAGAATGCAGGAAGGTTCGCTGCCTGCTTGTCGGGCGGCAGGACGGGCGGATTTCGGAATTGTGCGGGCTGGCCGATACGCTGGGCATGGAGCGCGCCGGAACGGTCGTCCTGACGCGGACGGACGTGCAGCCGGCCTACGGCATGGGAAAGGGAAAGGCGCAGGAAATCGCCTCGCTCGCAAAGGAGTCGGACGCGGACTGCATCATCTTCGACTTCGACCTGCCGCCGACAAAGCAGCGCAACTGGGAGAAGCTTTCCGGCATTCCGTGCTTCGACCGTCAGGAAGTCATCTTGCGGATTTTCGCGCAGCGCGCACGGACGAAGGAGGCCGTCCTGCAAGTGGAGCTGGCGCGGCTCGTCTATTCGCTTCCGCGGCTCGCCCATTCCTACGGCGACATGGCGCGGCAGCGCGGCGGAAGCTACGGCGCGAAGGGGGCGGGGGAGACGCAGCTGGAGCTTGACCAGCGCCGCGTCCGCGAGCGCATCTACCGAACGAAGAAGGAGCTTGCCGCCGTCGTGCGGACGCGCGGAACCCAGCACAAGAAGCGGCGCTCCGTTCCCGTTCCCGAATGCGCGCTCGTCGGCTATACGAACGCCGGAAAGTCAAGCCTCATGAACGCGCTGACCGGCGCGGACGCCTTCGTCGAGGACAAGCTGTTCGCGACGCTCGACCCGCTGACGCGGCGGCTCCGCCTCAAGGACGGTACGGGAATCCTCCTGACCGACACCGTCGGCTTCATCAGCAGCCTGCCGCACAGCCTCATCGACGCCTTTGAATCGACGCTCGCCGAGGCGCGGCGCGCCGACCTGCTGCTTGTCGTCATCGACGCCTCCGACCCCGACGCGGAATTCCATCATTCGGTGGTGTCCGGCGTCCTTTCGGAAATCGGCGCGGCGGAAAATCCGCAGCTCGTCGTCCTGAACAAGATTGATAAAATAGAAGGCGATGCGTCGGCGTGCGCGCGCCTGCGGGCCGCGTTTCCCGGAGCGGTGTGGGTGAGCGCGCGGACGGGGGCGGGATTCGGCGGACTTGCCGGACGGATCTCCTCCCTGCTGCTGGGAGGAGTGAAGGAATTCCTCGTTCCGGCGGCGGAGGGCGCGCTGCTTGCGGCGCTCCGGGCGGACGGCGCCGTGCTTTCGGAGGAGTGGCTCGACGGCGCGGCGCGCATCCGCGCGAAGGTTTCCGGCAGGACGGCGGCATTGGCGCAGCGGTACCTCGTTCCGCCGCGGGAGGAAGCAGATGACAGTGAATAAAGTCCTTTCGGCCGTCGCCGCGGCGATGGCGGCCGCAATCATTCTGACGACTGCCGCGGCGTTCGCGTTGAAGCGCGCGCATCCGGGGAGCGGGCTTCGGGACGCCGATCCGCCGTCTGAACGGGCGTCCGCGCTCCGAATGTCTGCGGACGGACGGATTGTTCCCGGACGGCAGGGCGGGGCGACGCTCGCGTCGTTCACGGGGCTTGGCCAGATCCGGGCGGCGACTGCGCCGGAGGCGGACGGAACGGACGGCGTAACGGTCGTCGTCGTGCCGTGGCTCGCGTACATCGACGGGGACACGGCGTTCTACGAGGAGCTTTCCCGGAAGAGCAGCGTGCTCAAGGGGCTGATGGGCGACTACTTTTCGTCCCGGACGGCGGCGCAGCTGCGGCAGGAGGGCGAGGCGGCGGTCAAGGCGGCGCTGCTTCGGACGATGAACGGACGGCTCGTCCTCGGACAGATTCAGGCGATCTACTTCACGGACTATCTGTTCCTTGAATGACCGGGCTTGCGTCCGAATTGACAGCGGCGGTGTTTCGCGGTACTATTTTCTGCAATGGGCGCGTCTGAAATCACTATAACAGGCATACGGTTCTCGCATACAGCCTATAGCACGGGGGGGGGGGCGGTGTATTCTGCGCCCTCTGCCCGCGCGGGCGCGCCGGCGTTAGAGCGCATCGGGTTTTAACTGCAATTGCGCCTGCGGGCGGTGTTGGAGCAGGGGGGAGCCCCGG
>CAMWPF010000287.1 GCA_947176045.1 uncultured Treponema sp.
GCGGTTTGCCGCGACCGCACCGACGATTCCCGCCAAGGAAACAGGAAGGACCATCTTCAAAAAATACCGGAAGAACGCGGCGGCGAACGCGGCGTTCATGACAGCCTCCTCCGTGCACCGCTCGAAGAAGAAGCGCATGACCTCCGCGCAGCCGGCAAAAATCTGCCGGGCGAGGAATATCAGCGCAAGGACGGACAGGAACAGCGCCAGCGCGCCGTTCAGCTCGTGGCTTTTGGCGACGCGCCCTTCCTCCCGCGCCTTGCGCAGCTTGTATTCGGAAGGATCCTCCGTCCGCCCCTCGTCCTCGGCAGAGGCGAACCACTGCAAGTCGATGTCTTCCAGACTCATGCGCCGCCTCCCGCGCCCGCCGCGGACAAAATCCGCTGCAAGTCGGAGAATCCCGTCCGGAACGAACGGATGAAGAAGTCGCAGAGCGACGGAAAAATTGCGAAGATGATGAGGAACGCGGTCAGAATCATGATCGGAAAGCCTTCCGAAAGCAGGTTCATCTGCGGCGCCGCCTTGGAAAGGATTCCTGTACAGACGGAAATCAAAAGCAGCGTCCCCATGAGCGGCAGCGCGATCAGCAGCGCGTCCGCGAACAGGTTGGAAAGCCCCGTCAGCAGGAAGCGGATGATCCGTTCTCGTCCAGCGGCAAGCGCGAGGGCGTTCAGCGAGGACAGGCTTCCGGCGAGCCCTTGCAGGAACAGCTTTTGGAACCAATGCGCCTGCATGAAGATGAGCATCGCCACCAAATTGAAGAACTGCCCCATGAGCGGATTTTCCACCTGTGAAAGCGAGTCGTAGACTTCCGACGCGCTGAAGCCCATCTGGAACGCGAAGAACTGTCCCGCCGTGCTGAACGCCGCAAAAATCATCGAGACAAAAAAGCCGAGGATGACGCCGATCATCCCCTCGCCGAGCACCAGCATACCGTAGTACAAGGTGAACGCGCCGCCCATCGAAAGGACGTCGCCATAGGCGGAATAGTCGGCGGACGGCATGAGGATGTACGCCATGTACCCGCAGAACGCAATCTTCGCGGCGCGCGGAACCGTCCGCATGGAAAACAGCGGAAGCGTGAAGACCAGCGCGGCGCAGCGCGCCGCCACCAGCAGGAATACCGGCGCCGCCCCGACAACAGAATCCAGCATCGCCAGAGCTACCGCGCGAGGTTCGGAATCATCCGAAACAAGTTCACCGCATACTCACGCATTTCGGAGAACATCCAGCCGCAGAGCAGCGCGATCACAACAAGGATGACGATGAGCTTCGGAAGGAACGTGAGCGTCTGCTCCTGTATGGAAGTCGTCGCCTGGAAGATTGCGACAATCAGCCCGATGACGAGCGCCGCGCTCAAAACCGGCAGAATCAGAATGAAAACCTGCATGATGCCGCCGCGCATCAAGTTGACAATATCGCCGACAGACATATTCCCTTGCTCCTCCCAACTATCTTGCACCGCCCGCAGTCCGCCGCGCTAGCGCAGGACGGAATAAAAAAGCTGCTGCGTCAGCAGCCCCCAGCCGTCCACCAGCACGAACAGCATGAGCTTGAACGGCATGGAAATCTGAACCGGCGGAAGCATCATCATGCCCATCGACATGAGGATGCTCGCCACCACCATATCGATGATGATGAACGGAATGTAGAGGATCACGCCGATTTTGAATGCGACGGTCAGCTCATGAAGGATGTATGCCGGAACCAGAATGTATGTCGGAACGTCGGCGAGCGTGTCCGGCTTCTCCAGCTTCGCCATGTTCATGAACAGGGAGATGTAGCTCGTATCCTCCGCTATCTGCCCGTACATGAACAGGCGCACCGGCGCCTCGGCCTGCCTGAACGCCTCCTCGATTTCAATGTCGCCGT
The DNA here is from genome assembly GCA_947176045.1 of uncultured Treponema sp. Taxonomy (GTDB): domain Bacteria; phylum Spirochaetota; class Spirochaetia; order Treponematales; family Treponemataceae; genus Treponema_D. The sequence continues at coordinate 1,873 of CAMWPF010000287.1, forward strand.
CCGACAGCGGCTTGAAGGCGTTGCCGTAGACTGCCGTGAACGTCGGCCACATGACGAACAGCGTCATGAAGAACGCGATTCCGTTCAAAATCGCCGTCGGCGGAACCTGCTGCAGGGAGAGCGCCCGCTTTATGAAGTCAAGGACGATCGAAAAGCGGAGGAAGCACGTCAGCAGGATCAGAAGGCTCGGCGCAAGCGTCAGAACCGTAAGCAGGACGAGCAGCTGCACGGAAAACGCAAGCTCCCTGCCGGAGCGCGGCTCAGTGATCTGAATGCTTACGTTTGGAATTTCAGCGGCGCGGACAGCTCCGCCCATCTGGGTCGCTCCCATAGTCGAACCGGAAGGAAATCCGCCGTTCTGCTGCGCGGAAAGCGGTGCCGCCGAACACGCAACGAGGACGGCGAGGACTATCAGAATGCGTTTGGAAAATGTGCGCCGCACCATGTCATACCCCACCGTTCATGCGCTCGCGCTGCCGCTTCAGCAAGTCAGCCGCACGAGCGTCCGATCCCTCAAACGCGCCGCCCGTTCCGCGCGGCCCGCCCGGCATGAAGATGTCGAGGATGTCTGCAAACGAGCGCGGCTTCTTGACGTCCGACTGGCGGTCTGCATACAGGTTCATCGAATCAACCAGCTCCTTGTCGGAAACTTCGCCGATGAGGCTTACGGAGCCATCAGAAACGCCGAGAATGTAGGCGCGGTCGATGAGTGTAACAATCTGGACGGACTTTCCCGTGCCAAGTCCGATGGAGGCAACGCGCCGCAGGAACGGGTCGCCGCCCGCATCCGCCTTCATGCTGCGCTTCATGAACCACATGACGCCGTAGATGCAGGCAATTACGACGGCAAGCACCAGAATCGTCCTGAAGAACAGCCAGAACGTGGAAAGCCTGCCGGCCTCCTGCGGAACGGCCTCCTGCACCGACAAGGAAATCGCGCTTTCATCGGGAATT
>CAMWPF010000288.1 GCA_947176045.1 uncultured Treponema sp.
CACCCGCGTGGAATGGTGTTCCGCAGCCGAAGGCGTCCGCTTTGCCGGAATCATGAACGATTTCGTCGCAAAGATCACGGAACTTGGTGAAAACAGGCGATTGGAGGACCTCAGATGCAAACTTCAGAAATAAGCGCAAAAATGACGGAGCGCGCGAAGGCTTTGCTTTCGGACGGTACGGTGACATCCGTCATCGGCTGGCGGAAAGGTCTGTTCGACTATGATGTCACGCCGGGCTTGTTCGCTTCAGCGGACGACATCGACGCGAATTTTGTCTACAACGAATGGTGCGCCGCAAACCTTTCAAAATATTTGGTCAAAGAAACCCGCGCGTTGGAGACGGCGCGGAACACAGTCCGGGCGAACAACCAGATGGCGAAGGCGAAGAATCCCGACGCCGACGACGCCCCGCTTCCATCGGGCAAGGTGCTTGTCTTTTTGAAGCCGTGCGACTCCTACAGCTTCACGCAGCTTCTCAAGGAGCACCGGATCTTCCGCGACCATGTCTACGCGGTCGGCGTTCCGTGCGACGGCATGAAGGATCCTGAAAAGAAGGACGTCATCGAGCGGTGCGCGGTCTGCAAAAGCAAGCAGCACGTCACCTATGACGAGCTGCTCGGCGAGGAAGGCGGCGTCCTGGAATCCCGGCGCTTCGACATGGTGGAAAAGCTGGAGGCGATGTCCGAGGCGGAGCGATTCGCGTTCTGGCGCGGCGAATTGAGCCGCTGCATCAGGTGCAACGCCTGCCGCAATGTCTGCCCCGCCTGCACGTGCGAGCAGTGCGTGTTCGACAGCGGGAAGTTCGGGACGGCGCAGAAAGTCGCCGCGGACGATTTCGAGGAGAACTTGTTCCACATCATCCGCGCGTGGCACGTTGCCGGAAGATGCACGGACTGCGGGGAATGCTCCCGCGTGTGTCCGCAGCACATTCCGCTCCATCTGCTCAACCGGAAATTCATCAAGGACATCAATGAAATATACGGGGAATATCAGGCGGGCGCCGATATGGACTCAAAGCCTGCGATGCTGCAGTTCAAGACAGACGATGCAGAGCCGTCCGTTGTGTACGGGCGCGACAAGGGGGATCGGGAATAATGCTTGCACTTCCTTTAGAAAGGCTGGATGATTTTTTCAAGGCGATCGGAGGCAGCATGCCGCTGTACCTCCCGGTGGACAACCCCTCTGGAAAGGCGGACTTCCAAAAATGGACGAAAGGCGTCCGGCTCAGCTCTGCGCTCAAGACAGTCCGCTCCGCGAAGGATTTCTTCTTTCCGAAGGCGGAGGGGCTCGTCAACTTCAAGATGGACGGCAAGAAGATCGAAATTGAAGATCCCCGCGCGGATGTCGGGGACTTTGTGATTTTCGGCGTGCGCGCCTGCGATGCCGCAAGCTTCGACATTTTGGATGCGGTGTACTTGAACATGGATCCGGTGGACAGCTATTACAAGAACCGCCGCGACCATGGAACGGTCGTCACCCTCGCCTGCACCGAACCTGCGAAGACGTGCTTCTGCTCGCTGTACGGCATCGACGCGGCGGAGCCGAAGGGCGACGCGGCGGCATGGATTGCGGACGGCGCGCTGTACATCAAGGCGAACACGGAGAAAGGCGAACGGCTCCTTGCCTCCGTCCGGCAGCTGTTGTCGGAAAGGCCTGACGGCGCCGTCTCAGCCCAGCAGGCGGAGACGCGCGCAAAGGCAGAGGCGCTGCCGTTCTCGCACATCGATCTGTCGAAATTCAACGGCAAGGATATGCTCGCGCTGTTCAACTCGCCTCTGTGGAAGAAGCTTTCCGAATCGTGCGTCGGCTGCGGAACCTGCACATACGTCTGTCCGACGTGCATGTGCTTCGACATCCGCGACTTCGACGACGGCAGCGGCGTCAAGCGCTTCCGCTGCTGGGACAGCTGCATGTATTCCGACTTCACAAAAATGGCTGCGGCGAATCCGCGCCTCACGCAGACGGAGCGGTTCCGCCAGCGCTTCATGCACAAGCTGGTCTACTATCCGATGGCGCATGACGGCGTGAAAAGCTGCGTCGGCTGCGGACGCTGTCTGGAAAGCTGTCCGATTCATATGAACATTGTCAAAGTCATCAAGGCTTTCAACGAGCAGGCGGAGACACAGGACGGAGGAAACGCATGATGGAAAAAGACGCTCTCATCCCCTACATCGGCGTCATCGCCGGAATCCGTCAGGAGACGCCGGACGTAAAGACGTTCCGTGTCGTCGGCCGCGACGGAAAGAAATTGTTCGAGCATATTCCGGGACAGTGCGCGATGCTTTCTGTTCCTGGAATCGGAGAATCGATGATTTCCATCACGTCCTCACCGACGGAAAAGGACTTCATGGAATTCAGCATCAAGCGCTGCGGCTGCCTCACCGAATGGATCCATGCCGCGGAAGTCGGCCAGGAAATCGGAATCCGCGGCCCGCTGGGGAACGGATTTCCGGTCGATACGGTGTTCAAGGGCAAAGACCTGCTCTTCGTCGCCGGAGGCATCGGGCTTGCGCCGCTCCATTCCGTCATCAACTATGTCCGTGCGAACCGGGAGGACTACGGCAAGGTTCAAATCGTCTACGGCTCGCGCTCCAAGGAGGACTTGGTCAGGCTTGAGGAAATCCAGAAGGACTGGATGGCGACGCCGGGATTTGAAGTGAACCTGACCATCGACCGCGCGCAGGACAACTGGGACGGCCATGTCGGATTCGTTCCGCCGTATGTTACGGAGCTGAACCCTGATTTGAGCCGCTATGTCATCATGTGCGGCCCCCCGATCCTC
>CAMWPF010000289.1 GCA_947176045.1 uncultured Treponema sp.
ACCACATAATCCAATTTTACCAAATTCGGACAGCGGACGCAACTGCGCCGAATAAAAAAGCCCGCCGTCCGTTTCGGACGGCGGGCTTTTCCCATACGGAAAGCGATCCCTGCTCAAGCGCTATTTATCAGCGGCGAGCACGACGGAAGACATTGCAGGAATCGTCAGCATTCCATTTTCCACTTTCGCGGCAGGATTTGCGGCATAGACGAGCGGCATGTCGCAGCCCTCTGGAAGCTGGACGGTCACGTCCTTGACAGAAGAAACATTGTGGACGACGAACGCCTTTTCCGCATCGCATTCCATCACCCACGATTCCAGAACGGGGCTGTCTGTCGCAACCGCCTTCAGACGGCCGCGGTACAATGCCGGATGCGCCGTCTTCACGCGGATGACGCGCTTGTAATGGTTCAGCAGGGAATCAGGATCCTTCTGCTGTACGGAGACAGGCACCGTCTTCTTATTGTAGACGCCCGCGTTCCCATACGCGCCTGAATTGATCCATGTCGGAGTCAGCTTGTCCTTACCTTCGGCATTCCACACCATCGGCGTGCGTTTCGACGGATCATCGGAACCGCTCTTCATGCCGATTTCCTCGCCATAATACAGGAACGGAACGCCCTCCGCCAGAATGTACATATCCGCGGCAAGCTTCATCTTGTCCACGTTGTTCCGCAGCGCGGCGGAACTGCGCGGCTGGTCATGGTTGGAAAGGAACGGCGCGTCAATGTAGTTCTTATTGTTCGCCGCGTACATCGCATACTCGCTTTCCAAACTGCGAGCAAATCCATTGTACGTGGATTTATCCGCGTCCTCCGGCGCACTCTTCTTGTCGTTCAACTCCTGATTGTTGATGATGTTTGTAATCAGCGTGCCAAGATCGAAGTGGAAGTTCGACATCATTCCGCCCATATACCGAGCGCGCGTCGCCGTCGGCTCCCAGACTTCCGCCACCGTATACGCATCCGGATTGACGGCAAGGACGGCGTCGTTCATCTCCTTCCAAAATGCGACCGCCTTCGGCAGCGTTTCTGTTCCCGGCTTCACCTCCACGCTGTTGTAGATGTGTCCGGCAGCATCGAAGCGGAAGCCGGAAACGCCTTTGTCCAGCCAGAATTTGAAGACGTTCTTGAATTCATCGCGCGCCGCCTGCTCATCCATGTTGAAGTCCGGCATGCTGGAATCGAAGACCGCCGCATAATAATAGTACAAGTCGCTGCCGTCCTTCGCGACGCCCTTGTTCTGCAAATCAACATTCCAAACCTTGTGGCCCCAGATCTTCTGGTTCAGATTGTACGGTCCGCCCCGCTCCGTACTGTCGTCATCGGAAATCCAGCGATACCATGTCCGGTACGGACTGTCAGGATTTTTTGAATTGAGAAACCATTCGTTATAGGACGAAGAATGGTTGCAGGTCATATCGATGATGACGTCAATGCCACGCTTCTTGCATTCGGCGAGGAAATTCTCAAAATCCTTCATCGTTCCGTATTCCGGATTGATCTTGTAGTAGTCGTCCACGTTGTATCCATGATAGGAGCTGGACTCGAAAATCGGCAGAAGCCAGATGCCCGTAATGCCAAGATCGTCCGTCGTCAGATCGTCGCCGTCGTTGAGATAATCCAACTTCTTCACAAGTCCGTTGAAGTCGCCGATTCCGTCCTTGTTGCTGTCCGCAAAAGAACGCACAAAAAGGCTGTAATAAACGCCTTCAGTCGGCTTCGACGCCTTGCGCTCAACCGGAGCAAGCTCCGTGACAGCAAGCTCGGGATCCACCGCCTTGGCCTTCTTAGGCTTTGCAGACAGAACGCCGGCGCAGGCAATCAAGCAGGCGCCCGCCGCAACCTTCCGTACAAAAGAACACGTGGTATGTGCAAACATAAATCCTCCTAGTGATTGTACTGATTGTTTGTCTCTCGTTCAGAAATGAGGCGGCCTCAGAACACGATCCGTCCCATTTCTGAACAAGCGAAATTGCCGCGCCCTTGCAGGCGCAGCAAAAAAAATGCAGTTTGCACGAAACTACAAACTGCATATAGAAGTACGGAATGAACGAAAAGTTACTCCTTGCCGCTCGTTCCAGCCAATGACTGCAACAGCGTTTTTTGCCCCGCCATGAACAGGATTGTAAACGGCACGGCAACAAGAATTGCACCAGCGGCAAACATGGTGAAGTTGTCGTTGGAGCGGCCGCTGATCATCTCATACAGGCCGACGGCAAGCGTCTTCTTGTCATCGCTGCGGAGAACCATACGCGGGAAGATGTAGTCCATCCACGGTCCCGTGAAGCTCGTCAACGTCAAGAAAACAAGCTGCGGCTTTGCAGCAGGAAGGATGACGCGGACATAGGCGACAAGCGGCGACGCGCCGTCGATGTACGCAGCTTCCGCAATGTCCTTCGGCATTGTGTCAAAATATCCCTTCATCAACATTGAGTTGAATGGGATGCTTCCCGCGGAATAGACAAGCACCAAGCCCCACAACGTGTTCAGCGCATTGAATTTCCAGAGGATGACGTATGTCGCAACCATGCCGATGAATGACGGGAACATCTGGAGGATGATCATGCCGCCCATAATCTGCTTGCGCCCAGTAAAACTGAACCGGGAGAAGATGTAGCCGCACGTACTGCAGATGATGACCGTCAGAATCGTGTTCATACACGCAATTTTCAGCGTGTTGAAATACCACATCTTGTAGTTTGTGCCATGGACGCTGCCGTCCGAACCTTTGACGACCTGATCAGAATCCGTCAGCAGGCGGCGGTAC
>CAMWPF010000290.1 GCA_947176045.1 uncultured Treponema sp.
GTCCGCCGCTTCCTGCGCGCGCAGGAAGCGGCGGCGTCCATGCCGGCTTTTTTGATTGAATAATTTTTTTTATTTCATTATAATGGCATTCAAAATATGTAAAGACTGACCGAATGAGGTCGCTGTCGTGGGGTTTTAGAAATGAGTACTATCGGAATTATTCTGCTTGTCGCGTTCGTTGTCGTGTGCGTTCTTCTTGTTCTTTTGGTTCTTGTGCAGGACGATGGAAAAAGCGGAATGGGCGGTCTGCTCGGCGGCCGCGGAACTGCTGCGTTTGGTTCCCATTCTGCCAGCGTGCTGACAAAGACAACCGCCGTTCTGGTCGTGCTGTTCTTCATTCTGACAGTTTCGCTCGCGCTGCTGAACAAGCGTCCGGCGCCAGAAGACAATTTGGCTTCCGATGCCGGGACGGAAACGCTTTTGTCCGACGAAGGTTCGGAGTCCGGCGCTTCCGCATGGTGGGAGAACGCAGAAGCCTCTTCTGACGGGGAGTCCGCGGCGGAGGCAGGGGCTGCCGCTTCAGAAGAATAATCGGAAAGATGGTGGAAGATGTTAAGTGATGTCATAAAGCCAGAGAATATCGTCATTGATTTGGAGAGTACGGACAAGGACGTCCTGTTTGCGGAGATGATCGAGGCGTTGGTGCGCCTGTATCCATCCATCGACCGCGACGAGGCGCTTGCAGCTTTGGAAGACAGAGAGTGCAAGGCGAACACGTGCGTCATGCCGGGAATCGCTGTTCCTCATGCCGGGTGCAGATCGGTGCAGGAGACGGTCGCCGTTTTGGGAATCAGCCGCGACGGAGTGGACTATGAAGTTTCCGGCGGCGCGGCTGACGGAAGCCCGCTCGTCCATGTCGTCGTCATGCTGCTGTTCGAGCTTGGCAACGCGGAGCGCCATCTGCAGATTTTGGCGGACTGCGCCTCCGTCCTGCGGGTTCCTGAATTTTACCGCTCCGTCCTTTCTGCGAAATCCGCACAGGACGTGTGCAGCGTTATAAGGGAGTGCGAGGCGGAGTATTGAGCCGTCAGACGGGAGGTGAGGCTATGGCAGAGTCAGAAATCAATGTGATAACGCATCTTCTTGATGTCGAGCAGAAGGCGGCAGAGCTGATTCGCGGCGTTCAAGAAGAGGCGAACAGCCGGATTTCCGCCGCCCGGGCGCAAGCCGATGCGGAATACAAGGCGCAGTACGATGCGCTGGTTCAAGATTTGGAGCGGCAGTACCAGCAGAAGGTCGCCGGAATTTCCGAAAGCCATCGGAAGGCGCTGGAAGCATACAAGGCTGAAATTCAAAAGGCGCCGCAAAATGACGGGGCGTTCCGCGACTTTTTGAAAAAAGAGCTGTCCGAACAGTAGGAGGCGCCGGATATGGACTATTCAGGCGCCTCTGCCTATGTATACGCCAAGGCGAGCGGAATGCTCCGCAAGGCCTTCATCGGTCAGAACGCGGTCAGGCTGTTCACGGTGAAAAGCCTTTCGGAATTGTGGGAAGTTGTTTTCGGAACGGCGGTGCCGGCCGTTCCGGAAGTCATGCTCGCCAATCAGATTGAATACGAGGCGGTCAGGCGCGTCCTTTCCCAGTATACGCATCTGCTGGAGGCGTATTCCCGCCCGGAAACATTCCTCATTGAGTTGCTGCGCCGCTACGATATTGAGAACCTCAAGGTGCTCGGCGCGGCGCTGAGTCTCGGCGAGCGCGAGATGCCGCACATCGTCGATATCGGAGCGTACAGCGTTCTGAATTACGGCGCGTGGCCGGACATTAAGAAAATCACGAAAAATTCACCCTTTTCATGGTACGACCATCTGTCCGAACGGCAGGAGCGCCAGCGGCTTTCCTACCGTCTCGATGTGCAGGAGTTCAGGACGCTCTGGAAGATGCTCCATGCAATTTCGGACGGCACGCGGCAGCCGCTCACTGATTTCTACCGGCGTGACTATGCGCTGAAGAATATGCTGTGGGGGCTGCGCCTGCGTGTCTATTACAATATGAGCCGCGAGCAGGTGGTTGACAATTTGATTTACGTCGGCGATGCACCGGGAAAGTCCGATCCGCTCTGCGACCTTGCGATGGACATCCTCGACCGGGCGGTGGATTCGTACGACGATTGGAAGGAGTGGCGGTTCGTGGAGCTGCTCAATCCGCATGAAGACGGCGTCGTCTGGAAGCTCGATCCGATGTGGGTCGAGCAGAAGATCCGCTTGAATGAGACCCGGCTGGCCAAGCGGATGTTCCATCAGTATCCGATGACGGCTGTTTCTCCCGCTATGTTCTTTCAATTGAAGGTTCAGGAGCTGCGCTGCATCCGGGCGGCTGTGGAAAGCCTGCGTCTGAATGCGGATGCAGAGGAAGCGATGTACGTTGCGGGCATTTCTGCCGGAACGCAACAATAGAGGTGATATGGCAAGAACAACGGAAATGCGTTTGATGGAGCTGATGGCGCTCAAACAGGATATTTCAAAAGTAATCGAATATCTTGGAAAAAAAGGGAATTTTCAGTTCCAGACGAAGCGGCATGGTGCGGTTCCTGAAAAAGGCGGAAGCCATTCCGTCAACATTGACGGCGAATTTTTTGACAATTTGCAGCGCGCCCGGATTTTTTTGAACATTCAGGACAGCGAGGACGAATATGTGGACTGCTCGGCTGCGACGGACGCCGACCGCGACGAGGCGGGGACGATTATCGCCGCCGTGACGGATTTGTCCGAGCGGGTTGCCGCGCGGACGGACGAGACGAACCG
>CAMWPF010000291.1 GCA_947176045.1 uncultured Treponema sp.
GTCTTCCGCATCGAGGAAAGCATCTGCTTGACGAAATAGCTTTCCAGCTCAAGCGCCTTTTCGTAGAGCCTGCTCGTGCGGTCTACGTCCTTCTGGCGGACATGGCCGTTCGCCTGGTTTGCAGCGGCGCCCTGCGGACGCGCGCTCCTGTCGGCTTCGGAGCAGAACGCGCCCGAAAATCCGCCCGCATAGTCGCCGTTCAGCCGGCCTTCGGCGGCAATCTGCTCGGACGCCAGCGTGGACTGCCGTTCTGACTGCAAGCGCTCCAGCAGTTCGGAAAACCGGGCGCGCCCGCCGTTCAGCTTCGCGGCCTGGACGGCGCCTGCGCCGCTGTCTATCTGGCTTATAGAATTCACCGTCATTCTCCACCTCCCGCGCGCAGAACGCTACGCGCCCATCGCCTTACTATCGGCAGTTCAGCGTTTCAAGTTTACCGCCGTGCTCAGCATATTGTCGGACGTCTGGATCGCCTTGCTGTTGAATTCGTAGGCGCGCTGGGCGACAATCATCTGAACCATTTCGTTCACGACGGAGACGTTCGACATTTCAAGGAATTTGTGGCGGGTTTCGCCCATTCCGTCATAGCCCGGACGCCCGGAAACGGCCGCGCCGCTCGCGTTCGTCTCCTTGAAGAGGTTGTCTCCGTCCGCCTGCAGTCCGACCGCGTTCGGAAATCGGTAGAGCTGCATCTGGGCGACGTCAACCGGCTCGTTCGCGCCGTTCACCTTGACGGAAACACGTCCGTCCTGGCTGATGGAAAGCGTCGAAACGTCGAAGCCTTCCGGCAGGATGACTTCCGGCATGACGCGCAGCCCGTTTGAATTGACAAGCTGTCCGTTGGAGTCTACCTTGAAGGAGCCGTCGCGCGTGTAGGCGTAGCTTCCGTCGTACTTCTGGACGCGGAAGAACCCTTCGCCGACAATCGCGACGTCCGTATCGACGCCGGTGTTCTGCAGGGAGCCCTGCTTCATAATCCGCTGCGTCGCCGCAAGCTTGACGCCCGTTCCCTGCTGGATTCCCACCGGCGTCACGGTGTCCTCCGTCGCGGGCGTTCCGGCAAGCTTCACGTCCTGATAAATCAGATCCTCGAATTCCACGCGCTGCTGCTTGTAGCCGGTCGTATTCACATTGGAAAGATTGTTTGAAATCGCATCGATGTTCGACTGCTGTCCGTTCATGCCGGTCGCCGCCGTCCACAGGCTCCTCACCATAACTTGCCCCCTTTTATCCCACCGCTTCCGCGCGCCGCGGCGCAAGGCGGCCGCCGGAACGCACTTCATCCTTCATTTGTTCTATTTGAACACCGCAGTCTTCGACCAGAGCGTCCCCATCATGGAATCCTCGCTCGTGATTGTCTTCTGGTTCGCCTCGTAGGCGCGGTTCACTTCAATCATCTGGACCATTTCGTTCACGACGTTGACGTTCGACGTCTCGATATAGCCCTGAATGAGCTTCGGACGCTCGCGCCCCTCCGCGATGTGCGCGGCTCCCGCGATGTCGTTCGTTCCGTACAGGTTTCCGCCCATCTTCACAAGGTAGCGCTCGTTGTCGAAGCGGACGACTTTGAGCCGGTCGACTGCCTCATTGCCGTCCGCGGCGTAGATCATGCCGTCCTCGTTCACGGTGAAGCGGTCGTCGGCCACGCGGATGTATCCGTTCTCGCCGAGGACAGGATATCCTTCCTTGGTCTCAAGAATGCCTTCCTTGCCGACGATGAAGTTGCCGTCGCGCGTATACCGCTCGCCGACCGGCGTCTGGACGGCGAAGAAGCCCTCGCCGCTGAACGCAAGATCCGTGTTGGAATTCGTCTCGCGGAACGAGCCCTGCGTGAAGTCAGTGTAGTTTTCGTTGGTCTCCACGCCGAGCCCCAGCTTTCCGATGACCGGCGCTGCGTCCGCGGAGCCGAACGGCGTCTGGTACACGCCGTCCGCGTTGGTGCGGCGCAGCAGAAGCTCCGGGAACGACCTGCTTGCCGCGACGTCCCGCTTGTAGCCAGCCGTATCGACATTCGCAAGATTGTTAGAAATTGCGTCCAGCCTGTTCTGCTGCGCGTTCATGCCGCTCGCGCCCGTATACCAACCACGAATCATACTGCTCCGTTCCTTTCTTCAAACTGAATTCTGAAAGCGCGCGCCAGCGCGTTGCAGACAAATGCCGGGCGGAACGCCCCACAATTACAGTATCGGCAGACGGACGGCGCGGTTTAGGAAATAATGCGCCGGATTGCGGACGCGCGCGGACGCCGGAAGGCGGACATCAAAAAAAGTTGCTTTTTTGCGGCGGCGGCTTATAATGAATCCCATGGTGAAAGACAAAAATGAACCGCGCGTGCTCGCCCTCATTCTGGGCGGCGGCAAGGGCACGCGGCTGTATCCGCTCACCAAAGAGCGCTCCAAGCCGGCAGTCTCGTTCGGCGGAAAATACCGTATCGTCGATATTTCCATCTCGAACTGCATCAATTCCGGCTACAAGAAGATCTACCTCCTCACGCAGTTCAATTCCGCCTCCCTGCACCTCCACATCACCAACTCCTACAACTTCGACCGCTTTTCGTCCGGCTTCGTCGAAATCCTCGCCGCCGAGCAGACGCTCGAACATTCAGGCTGGTATGAAGGAACGGCCGACTCCGTCAGGAAGAATTTCATCCACTTCCGCTCGCAGAATCCGACGCACTACATCATCCTTTCGGGCGACCAGCTGTACAAGATGGATCTGCACGCGTTCTTTGAGG
>CAMWPF010000292.1 GCA_947176045.1 uncultured Treponema sp.
ACTGAAACGCCGAACGTCATCGTTACATGGAAGTCGCCGCCGTCCGTATGGAACGGAACGGATGCAAGTCCGTCCTTGATGCTGCAGAGGGTCTGCACCGCGCCGTCCTTTCCGGCGTTCAGAATCAAAAGGAATTCCTCGCCGCCCCAGCGGATCACAAAATCCGGCTCAGGGCAGCAGTTCCGGATGATTTCCGCGACGCTCACAAGCACCGCATCCCCCATGCTGTGTCCACACGTGTCGTTGACGCTCTTGAAGAAATCGATGTCGCCCATCACGAACGTCAAATTCCTGCCGCCCGGCAGCGCAAGGTTCCGGCACAGCGCGCTCAACAGCTGCTCGCCGCTTCGCCGGTTGTACAAAGACGTCAGCGGATCCTTGTTCATCAGCTCCATGATGTTCCGGCTGATTTCCATGGAATGAAGCCCCAGCTCCCCCACCTCGTCGTTGCGCCGCAGAAGCCGTTCGTCAATGCTGATGTTCATTTCGTTCCGCGAAAGCCGGTCCAAAAAGCTGCGGATGCACTCAAGGTCGCGGCACAGCCTGTCCGTAAACAAGGAGACGATGAACACGATGACGGCGCACAGGCATACGGAGATGATGACGATTGCCAGCAGGAGCGCCCGCTTGGTCCGCACCAGCCCCGTTTCGGAAACGCCGGCGAACACCATGCCGCAGACTTCCCCGACAGAATTTTCCAGCGGATTGTAGACGCCGTAATATCTGCCGCCGTTTATAAGGACATCCTTCGCCTGATATGATTCGCCTTGGAACACGGCGTTCAAAATATCAGGCTCGTCCTGAACAGTGTGGACCAGCAGCCTGCCCTTTTCGTCCTGAATCGTCGTCAAATAGCGGACGTTTCCGTAGAAAACAGAAATTTCCGCATCAAAATTGCGCTTGAGCGCGTCGAGGAAGCCGGAGTCGCCGGAAAGCATCCTGTTCCCGGCGTACAGCCGTCCGTCCGACACGTGAAAGTCAGCCGAATAGTTCTTCCTGATGAAGTAGATTGCCTCGTTGCACACGCCGTTGATATTCTTGTAGATGTTGCGCTCCATCGTGTCCAAAATGATGTTCTGCGCAAACGCATCAATAAGGACTGCAAACAAGCTTATAAATAAAATAGTGATGCACAGCATCTTGTCCCTGATTTTAAAACGCTTCTGCCGCATACTGCAATTTTACCCCGGCGCAGTACGTTTTGCAAGAACTTTAAAATACTGCGCATATAGAAAAAATAAAACTTATTTTACAATGGATTCATAAAATATTCGAAATAGTATTAACATACCCAGAATATTGGTTTATACAAAATAAAATTATTTATCCAAAGGAGGATGAGATGACAAAGGCAATAAAGGCAGCGCTTGCATGCGCCCTTATGTCGTGCGCGGGGCTTGCGTCCGCGGAAATGGGGATGTACGGACGGCTCAACTTGGGATGGGTGAGCCGGAGTGTACCAGCAGAGTTTGAGTATTCGTGGACAACGACCAATATCTATGGACAGGAAGTAGAACACACCGCTACTTTAGATGACACGTGGTATCACAGTATGTTCAACCTGATGCCGGCATTCGGACTGATGTTCGCGCCGGACAGCGACAACATCTTCTGGAAGGGATTCGGAGCGGAAGTGCAGCTCGACCTCAGCTTCGGCAGCGGCGTCGCCGTCATCAATCCGGGAGTTATGGCAAAATGGCACTACTACCTGCCGGAATCGCTGCCGGTCGCCGTGCAGAAAATCGTTCCCTACGCGGGACTCGGCTTTTCAGTGCCGATCGGCATCGTAAAATCGGATAGCCACTACTTATTTTCCGACACATCCGTAAAGGCAGGCTTTGACGTGAACATCAACATCGGCTGCGGCTACGAGCTGCTTCCAAAGCTGATGCTCACGCTCGACTACGACCTTGCGCTTGGAACATCAATCTCGAACTCCGTAAGAATCGGCGCAGTCTGGAGGTTCAAGGGCGAGCGCACCATCCAGCAGGTCGGCGAGAACGAGGCATACAAGGCTCACGAAGAGCGCAAGAAAACCCAAGCAGCACATAATAGCGAACTGTAAGTAAAAATCATTTCAGCGCGGACATCAGCCCGCGCTTTTTTTTGCCGCGTCCGGCTCCTGCCGCCGGACGGCGCGCCCTCCTCCGCCGTCCTTTCCACGCCCGGAGGAATCTGCTACAATGGCGGAAAATAGAAAGACAAAGGAGGGCATCCTATGCCAATGATTCAAATGAAGCTGGCCGGATCCGTTCCGCAGGAACAGCGCAGCATCCTTGCGGCGGAATTGGGAAAGGCCGTCGGCATCCTCGGAAAGCCGGAAAGCTACCTCATGCTGAATTTCGAAGACAACCAGGACTTGTATTTCGCCGGAAGGAAGCTTGACAAGGGCGCATACGTGTCCGTCCAGCTTTTCGGCGAGGCGGACGGCGGCGCAAGCGCAAAAATGACCGCGAAGATTTGCGGGCTGCTCGGCTCCGTCCTCGGCATTCCCGCAGACGCGGTCTACGTCTCCTACTGGGGCACCCGGAACTGGGGCTGGAACGGCGGCAACTTCTAGCGGGGGCGCGGCTGCATTCCGTCCCATCCGGGCAATCAGCCTCACTCCCTGACAAGCATGATGTTCACGTCGCACCTCTTTCGGACACCGGGAACGCGCTTGGGGGAATAGTGCTGCCAGTAGTCGAAATGGTAGGGCGTCTGCGGCACGTCGCCGTAGTCGGCATACCAC
>CAMWPF010000293.1 GCA_947176045.1 uncultured Treponema sp.
GGGCGGGGGCGCTGGTGATTTTGAATTCCGTTCCAAGCTCGTGCGCGGCAATCTGCGCGAGCGTCGTCTTGCCGAGTCCCGGCGGCCCGATGAGGAACAGGTGGTCGAGCGCCTCCTGCCGCCGCTTTGCGGCGTCGATGAACACCGCAAGGTTCTGCTTGACTGATTCCTGCCCGATGAATTCCGCGAGGAACTGCGGGCGCAAGTTGACGCCGTGGAATTCCGCGGCGTCCTCGTCTTCGGAAAGATCCGCTTCGGCGCGGACGATGTGCATGAATTCGTCGTCGGGGGCGGCTGCGTTCCGTTCGCTGAAAATTCCGCCGCGCTCCTCCGGAGTATCCGGCTTCATCGCGCCATCTCCAGAACCGCCTGGCGGAACAGGAAGTCCTCCCGCTCCGTCTGCTGCATCGCCGCAAATTCCGCGTCGCCTTCAAAGCTGCGGGCGAGGCGCGCGACCGTTTCCTCGCTTTCCTTGCGCTCGTAGCCCATGTCGCAGAGCGACTTCGCGACGACGCCGTACATTCCGGCCTTCGAGGCGCAGCGTCCGCCGCCGTCGGGAATGGAAAGCCGTCCTTTGAGCGCAAGGAGCATCTTTGCGGCGGTCTTCTTTCCGATTCCCTGGATTTTTTCCAGCACGGAGATGTCCTCCGCGTTCAGCGCGGCCGCCAGCTGCGCGGCGGACACGCTGCCCAGAATTTTCACCGCAGCCTTCGCGCCGATGCCGTCCACCTTCATCAGATCGAAGAAGAGCAGCCGCTCCTCCGGCTTCGCGAAGCCGTACAGCTCCATGCCGCCTTCCGTATGCTGCAGCCACGTGAAGGCGCGAACCGGCGCGCCGACCGGCGGAAATTCGTCCAGCTCGTTTTCGGGCACGGTGATGTCCCATTCGCTTCCGGTTGTGTCGATGCAGATTTTCCGCGGGAATTTTGCCGTCAGCGTGCCGGAGAGACTGTTGAACATACGCTGATTCTATCAGAAAACGTCGGAAGAATAAAGGGGCGGAATGAAACGAGGGCGCTTGAAGGGACGCCGCGCCGCTGGAGGTGCATCCTTCCCGCCGTCCTTGTTTCTCAGGGTGATTTTTCATATAATGGCGGCAAGAGGTGTTCACTTATGGACGGAGCCGTTGGCAGGAAGGAAATGAATTTTCTGAGCATTGTGGAATTGGAGCGGAGGCTGAATGAAATTCAGGATGTCGATATTCTTTTGGAGCAAATTCTGACGGAGGCGCGCCGCATTGTGAATGCCGACGCCGGCTCCATCTACGTCCTGTCCGGCACGGCGGAGAAAAGGCTTGCAATCAAGCATTCCCAGAACGACACGCAGCTCCGCCGCCTGTCCGCCGGAGAGAAGCTGCCGTATTTGTCGTTCTCCTTTCCGATTGACGAAAAATCGATCGCCGGGTACGTTGCGTGTACGGGAAAGAATTTGAACATCGAGGATGTGTATGCGCTGCCGGGCGCGCTTCCGTACAAGTTCAATCGGCAGATGGATGTGGAGACGGACTACCGTACGAAGTCGATGCTGACCGTTCCGCTCAAAAGCGCCGGCGGAACGCTGCTCGGTGTCCTTCAGATTATCAATGCGCTGGACGGCGACGGCGCCGTCATTCCGTTCGGAGCGGACGCGGAGCTGTATGTCGAGCATTTCGCCATTTCCGCCGCGCAGATTCTGCACCGCGCCTACAGCGCCAGCGGCATGGTCCGCCGCATGCTCCGTCTGTCGGAATTCCGCGATCCGAAGGAGACGTACCCGCATGTCGAGCGCGTCTCGAGCATTTCCTTGGAAATATACGACCGATGGGCGTTCGACAACTGCGTTCCAGAAGGGGAGCGCGCCCGGTTCCGAGACAATCTGAAGATTGCGGCGAAATTCCACGATATCGGAAAGGTCGGTATTTCCGACTTGATTTTGAAGAAGACGTGGCCGCGCTTTACCGACGGGGAGCGTTCGGTGATGAAGGGGCATACGTGCATTGGCGCGATGCTGTTCCATCCTGCGGAAACCGAATTGGACAAAATGTGCATCGATGTCGCGCTCCATCATCATGAACGGTGGGACGGCGCGGACAGCGGCTATCCGGGCGCGTTCTCCGTCGCTGATTCCACAGTGCAGACGGCTCCTGAGGCGACGGCGGCGTCCGCTGAATGCAAGTATGAAATCGGAGGCGAACTTTCCGTATTCCGTCCGCTCAAGGGCTGGGAAATTCCGCTTGCGGCGCGCATT
The DNA here is from genome assembly GCA_947176045.1 of uncultured Treponema sp. GTDB lineage: Bacteria > Spirochaetota > Spirochaetia > Treponematales > Treponemataceae > Treponema_D. The sequence continues at coordinate 2,227 of CAMWPF010000293.1, forward strand.
GTCGCCGTTGCCGATGTGTTCGACGCGCTTTCCCACAAGCGGTGCTACAAGGAGGCGTGGTCTCTGGACGATGCGTTTTCCGAAATTGAAGGCGGCTCAGGAACGCAGTTCGATCCGGAGGTCGTCCAGTCCTTCCTCAAAATCAGGGGGCGCGTCGCCGCGATTGTTTCTGCGATTCCTGACGATGCGGAAGAATAGGGGGCTTTTGTTCCTCATCCCTGAAGGGGCGCAGAGACAGCGTCCGGCTGCAATGCGCCCAAGCGCCGGAGCGTCCGGTCGAAGCAGTCTGCGAACTGCGCGAATTCCTTCGCGCTGTATGTGCTCCGCCTTGCGCCGCCCAAGCCGATGCGCGACAGCTGCAAGTCGAATGCGCGGTCTTCCATTTTTTTTCTGATGATGTCCGCAGTGAATGCGGTGCCGCGGTCGTTTATGACGGCGATGCCGTTTCCGGCGAGGCGGGCGGCAAGCGGAATGTCCCGGGGGCCCCCCACGTCGGATGATCCTG
>CAMWPF010000294.1 GCA_947176045.1 uncultured Treponema sp.
CTGTACGGGCTCGTCCGCGGCTTGAACGCGCCGCCGCGCAAAAACCGAGCGCCCGCCTTCTTGACGGCGCGCGCGATTTCGACAACCTGCTCTTCCGTCTCGACAGAGCACGGGCCTGCAATCACGCCGATGGTTCCGCCGCCGATCGTCGAACTGCTGACGCCGGACTGCCCGCCGCCGATTTCAACCACCGAATCCTGCGGATGGAACGAACGGTTCGCCAGCTTGTACGGCGCGGAGATCCGCTTCACCTTGTCGACAAGCGGATTCGCCTGCACCGTCTCCGTGTCGAGGGAGCTGGTGTCGCCGAGCAGCCCCAGAATCGTCAGGTTCTCGCCCTGCGAAACATGGACGCCGAATCCGCGCGCCTCCCATGACCGGATGAATTCCTCCTGCTGTTCCGCAGTGACGCCGTTCTTCAATGTTACAATCATATACCGCTCCTCAAATAAAAAAGGGAATCCCTGCGGATTCCCTTGCTGTTTCCCTGCATCAGAAACGTGCCTTTCAGACCTGGTTGAGAGCCATGGAATCCGCCGCGCGGCGGGAAGGAGGAACAAAGCCGCAATAGGAGTATGCCGCCGTCGTTCCGCGGATGGAATCCAGAGCAGAAAAACCTGAAAACGCAAAACCGTTCATGCCGCCATCATAAAGCATGGCCTTGTTTCTGTCAACAGGAACGGCCGAGACCGCGCTTGAACTGCGGAATGCGCGCACAGGCGGTCGTATCCCAGCCGCTGCGGTCGCCGCGCTTGAGGAAGTGATACGCGACGCCGGCAATCATCGCGCCGTTGTCGCCGCAGAGCTTGAGCGGCGGAAAGACGCAGCGCACGTCCCGCCGTTCGGCAAGCATCGCCCGGAGCCGGGAATTCGCCGCGACGCCGCCTCCGGCGACCACCGTCCGAAGCCCGGTGTCATCGACCGCGCGGAACAGCCGCCCCGCAAGCGTCCGGCACGCCGCCTCCTGAAACGCCGCGCACATATTCTCCACGCTGTGCTCGTACCCTTCGTTCCAGAACAAGTCCCGCTGATGGATGACCGCAGTCTTCAAGCCGGAGAACGAAACATCGTAGCGGCGCTCCGCGGAATCAAGCCGGGGAACCGGGAACGACGCGGCGGCCGCATCGCCCTTCTTGGCGAGGGTGTCGATGATCACGCCGCCGGGATAGCCAAGGCCGTAGAATTTCGCCACCTTGTCGAACGCCTCGCCCGCCGAATCGTCCACCGTCGTCCCCAGCACTTCGATGTCGTCGAAGCCGTCCACGCGGCAGATGATGCTGTGCCCGCCGGAAACCAGCAGCCCCAGGTACGGATATCCGACGTCCTGCTCCAGATGCGCCGCATACAGATGCCCCAGCATATGGTTGACGGCGATGAACGGCTTTCCTGCGGCCCACGCGAGCGTCTTTCCGAACGTCGTGCCGACAAGCAGGGAGCCCATCAATCCGGGACGGTTCGTCGCGGCGACGGCGTCGATGTCCGCGACGGCCAGCCCCGCCTCGTCCAGCGCCTGCCTGACGACCGGGAGGATCCATTCCGTATGCTTGCGGCTCGCAATTTCCGGCACGACGCCCTTGTACAGTTCATGGAACGGAATCTGCGTCGCAACCACATTGCTCAGAATCCGCCTTCCATCCTCCACGACGGCCGCCGCCGTCTCGTCGCACGACGATTCGATTCCCAAAACCTTCATTCTTCAGCCCCTTCCTGCACTGCTCCGCTACGGCTCAATCAGCGCTCCCGACTGCGACACCGTCGCAAACCGGTACCCCGCCCGCACCAGCAGCGGATGCAGCTCCAACAGAATTCCCGGCAGGACGTCCGCCGACCAGACGTGTCCGATCATGATGGCGCACCCCTTCCGGTTCGCAACCGCAAGCCCCTTCATGATTTCCGCGATGATGTCCGCGCGGTCCTTCGTGTTGTCCAAAAAGATGTTCCGCTCATAATAGGAAAGTCCCAGCGCCATCGCCGCCTGCGGAACGCGCGTCTGGCTCGTCGTCCGGGAATCCAGAAAGTACAGCCCCATGCCCGAAACGGTCTGAAGCACCGTTCCAATCCGCGCCTCGTCCTCGCTTATCAGCGAGCCTTCATGGTTGTTGATGCCGCTGACCGGCCCGACTTCCGCGATGTTCTGCCGCAGCACCGCCTTGATTTCGTCCATCGACAGCTCCGGCGTGATGGCTCCCGGCCCCGGATCCACGTTCCGGTTGATTGCCTGCATCGGCTGGTGGAGCATCACCTCGTTGCCGCTCGCACGGACGCGCGCAGCCGCCTCCGCCGAATGCGCAAGCCGCGGCAGAACCGCCACTGTAATCGGAAACGGAAGCGTCACGAACCGCTCCAGCTGGTTCATGTTCTGCCCGCCGTCGTCGAAGACGAACACGAGCGTCGCTCCGTCATGCGCCGCAGGAATTGCAGGAAGCCCCGAAGCATCCGGCTGCGCGGCATCCGTCCTGCCGGGTCGGCCGGTTGAGGCCGCCGCAGGCTCAACCGGCGGCGGAGCGGCGGACTCAACCGGCGGCGTGCGGACAGACGCAGGCGGCTCAGCCTCCATAGGCAAAGCCCGTTCCGCGACGGCGGATGCTCCAGCGCCCCGCTCCTGCGTCCCGAACATCCTGCCGGGCGCCGGAGGGGGGGCATGAGCCCCCGGCGCAGCTAGAAAGGGCGGAGGAGCCCCCCGCGCCGGAGGCCACCCCGACCCAAACA
>CAMWPF010000295.1 GCA_947176045.1 uncultured Treponema sp.
CATATCAGAATCGGGAAATTCGTCTTCTGATTCGTCCGCATCGGCTCCTCCTGCTTCTGCGGCGCGCTTTTCGGCCTCGACTTCTTCCAGCTTCTTTTCAAAGCTTGCGATGTTCGTGTTGTCGCTGAACTGTTCCTTAAGCTCTTTGACGAGCGCCGCCGCGTCGTCGTATTTTTCCTGGGCGATGACTACATTGATGTAGTTGACGAGGATGTCCGCCTGTTCGGGATTGTCCTGCCGGAGCAGGCGGTATATTTCCGCGGCGGAGTCCACATTTCCTTCCATCGCCGTGATGTAGGCGAGCGACAGCTTGATGTTCAGGTTTTCCGGATCCCGTTTCAAAAGCTCCATATAGATTTTTCTGGCAGACGTCCAGTCCTTGGAAAGCGCATAGGCGCGCGCCATCTTGTAGCGGGCGTTCCAATAGAGGGAGCGGTTTTTCGACGCGTACTTGTAATATTCGATTGCCTTGTCGTACTTCTCAAGGTCGTTGTAGGCGTCCGCAATGGCAAGGTATTCGGTGTAGATGCTCTTCTGAATGGTCGAGCGCTCGCCGGGAACCGGGATATGGGCGTTCGTCCTGCACGAGCAGAGGGCGGCAGGAACGGCGCACAGTGAAAGAAGGCACAGTAGGCGCAATTTCATATGGTCCTCCTGCCGTCAGCCGAGGACGGTACGTTCGATTTCGAACAGCTGCGAACGGTACAGGCCTGCGATGTTGCTTCCGTAGTCGGCGACCAGTTGCATGATGTTGCGCGGGCGGTCTTTGTCGTCGCGGCCGTTGAGCCGGTCTCCCGCATCTCCCAAGCCCGGCAGTATGTACGCGGCTTCGTTCAGCACTGGATCAAGCCACAGCGTGTAGCAGGTGCAGTTTTCCAGCGCCCGCGTGACGCGGAGGCTGCCTTTCAGCGCGGAGATGACGTTGAAGCATTTGACGGAGCGCGGCCTGACGCCCTGGCTGTACAGATATTTGACTACTGTTACGAGCGAGCCGCCGGTCGCGTTCATCGGATCTGCAAAAATCAAATCCCTGCCGTCCAGCTGTTCCAGATTGAAGAATGACTTCTTCAAGTCCAGGATGTATTCCATGTCGTTCTCATGCTTGCTGTCGTTCCGGCTGATTTTGAACAGGGCGAACGGCGTTATATACCCGTGGGAAGAATATTCCTCGATTTCCTTTGACATGATCATGCTCGGAAGCAGCGCGCCGCGCAGCATGACGCACATGACGGAATGCTCAATCTTGTGGTCGATGTCGGGGATTTTATGGACGGCATACATTTGGACGGGTTCTGCCACCGGCGTCTTGACGACGATATGGTTCTTCTGGTCGCCGCTCCGGTCGGTGTAGGCAAGGCGGAAAAGCATCTCATAGGCGCGCTGGCTGTAGTAGATGAATTCCTGATGGTCTGTGTCCACGTCGCGGAGCTTCGATATGACGCGGCTCGCTTCGGCGTGCGCGCCGCTTTCTGTGACGAACGAATAGACTTGGATGTGCGGATGTGCGGCGCAGATCTCCTGCATTGCGTGCCCCATCCTGTCGTACTGCGCGATGATCCTTTCCTTGTCGCCGGAACGAAAATAGGGCAGGGCGTCCTTGTACATGTCTTCAAGGCGCTTCAAGTCGATTGAATCTTGTTGAAGGAGGGAGCCGTCCAAGTCCTCCGCCTTCAAAATGATTTTGTCGTCCGTCATAAAATGCTCCTGCAAAGGCGCTGCGTGTCTTCCGGTCAAAGGGCGAGCATTGCCCGGAGCTGCTCCTTCTGTATGTTGATGTGGGAAACGGTCAGGTGCGTGGCGGAATCCTGCACGATGTTGGAGTCCGTCAGCCCGAACGCGACGCCCAGCGCGCCTTTCGCCGCAGGCACTATGCGGGAATCGCGGAATTCAAATTCAAGCTGCATGATGTACTGGTCGTTCCGGCGGCTGCTCGCCGCGAGGATTCCGCAGGCGTAGGCGAGCTTGAAATTCAAGTTGGCGCCGGTGAGCACGGTGAGGAAGGAGAGCGGCTTTGCGGCGAAAAATCGGATGTCCGTTTCGGGAACGGAAAGCCAGCTGTAGATCCTTCCGTCCAGAGGCGGCTGCGGCGTTTCCTCCAGATGGAAGGAGAGCGCGTGGTACTGTCCGACCATCGACGGAACGCCGCGCCCGACGACGGCGATCCGTTCTGAGGGGAATGCCGCGCGCAGGGCTGCGCGGCTGAAAACCGTGTACGTTGTTTCCGCTCCCGACGGATCGGGGAGCGGAATGCGCTCCTGATTCCAGCCGTTCTTTTTGGAGAAGATCTTTGAGACGGCGATTTTTGGAATGGAACATGCCGCCGCAATTTGAAAGTCCGTGGAATGCCTGCTCCGGTTCAATCCGGCGTATACGGTGTCGATCCGCTTGGCCGCCGCCGCATCTTCTGCGGAAAGTCCGTCCGCATATTTTTGGAGGAGCTCCGCAACCAAGTACGCGTCTGCAGCCGTCGGTATCTTCAGATAGAATCCGCTGTCATTGTCCAGCAGGTCAAGCGGATTTACGGCTTCCCTCGTCTGCACGGGGACGGACTTGCATCCAAGTCCCGCCGCAAGCAGGAGCGCGCAGGACGCCCGGCACAGCGCCGGAACGATGTCATGCCTTTTCAATCGATACGCCCCATATCCTGTCGTCGGCGTCGATGGCAGTCATGCCGGACCGGCTGTCCGTCCAGACCTGCTCTGCCG
>CAMWPF010000296.1 GCA_947176045.1 uncultured Treponema sp.
AACTCAGGAGACTTCACCGGAGGCGTCTCGTATCCGTTCAAATAAGACGCCGAAACGACCGCCTGATACACTCCTTGCGGAAGTCTGCTGCCGCTTCCATCCATGCCGTCAAACACAATTTCGTCCGGCGGATTTTCCGACTGATCCTGATTGTACGTCCGATAGACCTTTCCGTCCTTGCCCACGATCGAGACGGACCATGCAGTCAGCCTGTTGCCGCCTGCCGGAGACGGCGCCGGAATCTTCACCAAAAGCCGCACTGTAGAAATCGGACTGTCCGTTCCCGGCGAAAAATACCGGCTGCCGGAAATCAGGACGTTCACCGCAGGCTTTTCAGCGGAATAAATGATGTTCGTGATGGAGGCGGGCGCGGAAACGTTGCCCGCGCGGTCGGTCGCGCTGATTTCATAAGAATACACGCCGTCCGGCACCGCCCGCCCGCCGTCGTCCGTGCCGTTCCAGCTGAACGCAGCCGGAGCGGCATCCGTCCACGTCATCGTACGGACGACCTCGCCCGCCGTATTCTTGAACGAGCCGATCCAATTGTCCTCCACCGAACCGGACTGCTGGATCCGCAGGCCCGCCTTCGCGCCCTCGCCGAACACTTTGTCCGACGGCTGGGAAAGCGCCACTTCCGGCGCCTTGGTATCGACGACCACTGGATATTTTTCCGTAACGCCCTCGTTGCCGTTGTCGTCAGACGCGGTGAAATAGTAGTAGTATGTTCCGTCCGGCGCAGTCTCGCCGTTGTCCATCGCGCCGTTCCATGAGACGCTGTCCGGCACGTCCACGCCCGTCTTCGGCGTCGCAAGCTGCTTGAAGAACGACTTGAACGTCACCTTTGCGGGAAGCGCGACCTTGTTTCCGATAGTGCGGACGACCTTTCCCTCCGCATCCTCAATGACAAGCTGCCATGACGTAATCAGCCGCTTGTCCGTAATCTTGATAGGAATCACAAGCGCGTCCTGCACGCCGTCGTTGTTCGGGGAAATATATCGCTCCGTCTTCTGCGCCGGAAGCGCAGCCGGAATGGCAATCAAAATAATCAGAAAAAGCCAGTCCGCAATCCTCTTCTTCATGTATACACTCCTCATAAAAAGCCCGCGCAAACCGTCCGGAACGCAGCGCGTCAATTTTCTCCGTTCCAAATTTGAATGACCGGCGGCTGCGTATCCTTCTGTCCGAGCTTGATTTTCAGCCCCGCAGAAACCGCCTGCACCGATTCATACCGCTGCTGCCACGCTGCGGAAACAAGCATTTCACTGGTATCCCAGCTCCTGCTCCGCAGATAGGCGCTGTTCTTCGCGCTGAAGTTGAACTTCACGCCCAAACCGACGGCAGGCATAAAATTGTAATGCCCCTCCACCGCCTCGCGCACGTCGATGGATTCCGCAACGCTGACGAAGAACACGTCCTTGAAGCCGACTTGGAATCCGACGTCAAAAACGGCGTTTTGGAATGTCGGAGCCGATATGTCGAACGAAAATCCGCCGCAGACAACGTCCGTCTCAAACAGCAGCGACGCGACGCCTGCGCGCAGCGTGGCAAGCGCGGGAAAGGAATCGCTGCGGTGCGCCGCGTCGATTCCCAAAAGCTCCGTGCTGTAATATTTTCCGAGGTTCAGCAGGGAGACGCCGATGCGGAAATCCTTGAGGAAGCCAAGCCTTTCCCGCCGGTACAGGACGCCGACGTCCACGCCCAACGCCCAATCCGAACCGGCGCCCCACAGTCCGCCGCCGGAAAGCGCCAGGCCGACGCTGAGCCGTTCCGAAACTTCCTTTGAAAGCCCCACCTTCGCATTCAGCGAGTTGCCAAGATTCATGTCGTCCGCCGAACAGAAGACTCCGTTCAGCATGGAGCTTATGACGAACAGCTTTGTCGGAATCAAAATTCCCGTCTGGAACGCAGAATGGAACGGACTTCCCGAATCATCCGGCGAAATGAGCGCCGTAAAGTCTGCGTCCAGCTGCGTCCGCTGCTCATGGGCGGGAAGCGCCGGATTGAAGGCGATGGAATCCGGCCCCGGCGCAAAAATGCCGCCGCCCGCCGCAGATGACGCCGATGTCAGCTGCGTCGGACTGGAAAGCACGAACATACTCTGTCCGCCCGCAGGAGGATTGTATGCAAACAGCGCTGGAGCCGCGCACAGCGCCGCGGCAAAAATCAAAAGTCTCTTCATTTTAAACCTCATGCTCCTTTTATTCACGGTAAAAAAACTGGTTTGGTACACTAAAAATAACAAAACAGCGGGAAAAAATCCATTTTTTCATCGTCCTGCCGCTCTGAAGGTTCCGGCGGTCCGGCGCCAATCCCGCAAACTTGACACTGAACGACATTTCAGACATATTTATTATATGAACAAAGAATCATCGGGCGGCTTCATTCAAAACCTGCTCGCTTCGCTGTTCGGCGGAAACGACGCGGACGCGGAAAAAAAGCGGCAGCTCAAATTCATTGCAAAACGGCTCTCAAAATCCCGCTTCAACAAGTTCTACCATTACCCGGGCAACGAGGCGCTGCCGCCGCTCGCCAAATTCTTCTATGAAATCTACAAGGCGCTCGCGCCCGCGCAGATAATGTTCCAGAATATTCAGGCGTCCCAAAACAAGAACCTGCTGAACAGGCTTGTCTTCGACTTCGCCGGGCCCGCACAGGGGAAGAGTCTGGAAGAATCGCGACGGGCGTAAAAAATGGCCGCA
>CAMWPF010000297.1 GCA_947176045.1 uncultured Treponema sp.
GATTTGGACAGTGCGGGAGCCGTCGATAAGCGCCGCAGCCTCCGCAGAAATCAGTATAACAGGTTTTTGCGGTTCAAGCAAAATTCTTGAAGAACCATCCGCCATCCGGACGGAAAGCAGGCCGTCGGCGTTCCTCGTTCCGACAGCAATATCCGTGCGGATTCCGCCGCCTGCCGTCCGGCGTGCGCGGATGCGTTCCGCCTGGGCAGGAACGCCTGCAAGCGCCGGCACCGCCGCCGGCACTGAAGCTGAAACGGAAGCGGCGGGAGGCAGTCCGCCATCTGCCGTCGGAATGATTTCCACCGAGGGCGCGCGCTCCGCTCCATCTGGAATTTCCACGCGTTCCGCAAGCTGCACGGATTCCGCAGCGCCGCCGGCAAAACCGCTCCGACCGGACGCTCCGTGCGCGTCGGCACAATCAGGCATTTCAAAACCTGCCGGACGTTCCGCCGCATCTTGAAGCCCGGAAGCCAGTTCCTTGCGGCAGGTCGTGGTTCCGGCAGAAGCCGGGGAAAAAGAAATGCGCACCGTCCGCGGTTCCGGCGGCGGAGGCGGCGCACCGAAAAGCAGCGCCGCAGCGCCGCACAGCGCCGCGGCCGTTCCAGCAAGCGCAAACCATACGGACAGCAGTTCAGGCGCGCGCATCCGTTCACCGCTCCGCCGTACGCAGGGAAATTTCATGGTACCCAGCGGCGCGCACAGCATCAAGAATTTCTACGAGCGTTCCTGCCGGAACCTGCGCGTCAAGCTCCAGCAGAACCGGAAGCTCCTCCTTCTTGACGCCGTCCGCACTGAATTCCGCAAGCGCCGCCGCAAGGCGCTCCGCAGGAACAGCCGCGCCGTTCAGCCATGCCGCGCCGTCAGCCGCGACAGAAACAACCAGTCCCGCCGCCTGCACAGATTCCGCCGTCGAGCTTTCCGGCAGCTCCAGCTGAATTCCCGGCTGGAAGGAAAACGTCGTCGAAACGAGGAAGAAGAGGACGAGCTGAAAAACGATGTCAATCATCGGCGTCATGTCGATGGAAGCGCGGAATTTCCGGCGGACGGCGTTCCTGTTCATTCCATCAATCCAGTGCCGCACGTTGAATCAGGACGTCCGAAACGGCGGCCTCCAGCTGCGAAATCCGCCGGTCGGCAGCAGCGGCAAACGCATTGCCAAAGATCAAGGACTGAATTGAATCCGAAAGCCCTGCCGCCGTCGTAACAAGCGCTTCCGCAACTGCGCCGGCAAACGACGCAGGCCCGCCCGCCGCGCCGCTGCTGAAAATCTGAAAGGCGCGGATGTTGCCGGTCACCGTTCCCAAAAGTCCGAGCAGCGTGGCGGCATGGGAAATTGTGGCGAGCGCCGGGAGGAATCGTCCGAACGCCGCGGCAGCGCTGGAAATCGCAACGTCAACCGCCGCCCGACGGCAGCTTTCCGGCGAATGGCTGTACGTGAACGCCGTTTCCAACGCACGCGCCAACGGAGTTCCTGCTTCCGCGCAAAGTTCGGCGCACAGCGCATCATCCCCGGCGGCAAGCGCCGGCTTCAATGCGGTGAAAAGCCGCCTGTCCCGTCTGCGCACAATTAAAAAATAGCAGAGGCGTTCCAAAATAATGAACAGCGCGGCGATGCCGCAGAACAGGATTGGAATCATGAGCATTCCGCCCGACTTGACTGCTTCCAGCATGGAATTCCGTCCTGTCCACGTTCACTGCGCCGCGGCAGACGGCCGCGTCAGAACGCGCTCGATTTCAGCGATGTACATCGTATGCAGGTCGCGCGTCGGATACAGTCTGGAGAAGATTTCCGCGTCCAGAAAATTGGCTTCCAAAAGCTGTTGCGAAAAAAGCGTCCTGCACACCATGACGAGCCGCGCCTGCGAAAAATACGGCGTCGAATCCAAATGCTCCACCGTCAACCCCGCCGCGCGAACCTTATCCCCGTCCCTGCCGGACGCCGAGCCGCAGTATTGCAGCGTCTTCCGATACGCCTCCGGGAGAACGCACAAGGAGAAACGTCCCGAACCGTCGACAAATTCCTTCGTAAAACGGCTTTCCCGAATATACACTGTCGCCACGGGCTTGTTCCAAATGATTCCCAATCCGCCCCAGGACGCAGTCATCATGTTGACCCGGGCGTCTTTTTCCGCCGTGATGAGCATCCAGTCGTCCCGAATCAAAGAAAACGGATTGTCCTCCAGTTCTTCCGGCCTGATTTCCTGCATAATCGCCTCCACAATATGTTCGCCGCCACACTACAGCGCGAGCGGACAAACCGCCGCTCCGGCAGCCTCCGCCAGCGCCGCAGGGGAAAGCGCAATGTGGCAGCCCCTGACGCCAGCGGAAATGTAAATCCGTTCCATATCCATCGCACGGCTGTCCAAAAACGTGCGGTATTTCTTCCTCATGCCGATCGGAGAACAGCCGCCGCGGACATATCCGGTCAAAGCAGGCAGTTCCGACGGCTTCACTGGCACGACTTCCTTTGCGCCGATGGCGGCGCGCGCCTTTTTCAAGTTGATTTCATCCGGCGCGGCGACACAAAAAACGCAGACTTCCTTCGTATCCGTGCGCATGACAATCGTCTTGAACACCGCTTCCGGCGGAACTCCCAACTTTTCAGCAGCCCGTTCCGTAGCGCCGCGTTCCAGTTAATGTTCTACGTAGTAATCATAGGAGCCGGAGTCAGAGGCAATTCAGTCAGCGT
>CAMWPF010000298.1 GCA_947176045.1 uncultured Treponema sp.
GGAGGCAGCCGTTCGCGCGGTCGAAGCTCGAAAAGGGCATCGCCCGCGCCTTCGAGAAGCGTTCCGTCGCCACAGGAACCATCGAAAACCTCATCAGCGAAATCGAGGACAAGGCCGTCATGAGCTGCCGGACGTCGCGGGAAATTCCCACGTCGCAGCTGGGGGAGCTGGTCCTCGACCACCTGTACCGGCTCGACAAGGTCGCATACATCCGCTTCGCCTCGGCGTACAAGCACTTCGAAAGCCTTGACGAATTCATAACAGAGATCAAAACCGTGGAGGGGAACGCGCAATGAGCGGCCAGTCGATTTTCCCGGAATGGCGGAGCTTCCTCGGCTCCAGCGCCGATTCGGAGACGCAGAACTTCATCAAATCGGTCGTAAAGCGCTCCGGTGAAATCGCGCCGTACGACAGGAAGAAGATTGAAAGCGCCATCGGCAGGGCGATCCAGGCGGTGGAGCTGCATGTCGATCCCGACCGCGCGGCGGCGCTCACAGACCTTGTCGAAGAGCGGCTGCGCCTCCAGCTTGCGGGCGCGCGCGCCCACTCCATTCCCGCCATCGAGGAAATTCAGGACATCGTGGAATCCGTCCTGATTGAAAACAGGGAGGTCGAAGTCGCCAAGGCGTACATCCTGTACCGCGCGCGGCACGAGGCGCTCCGCGACACGCGCAAGCTCATGCTCGACATCAACAAGACGATGGACGGCTACCTCGCGCAGAGCGACTGGCGCGTCAACGAGAATGCGAACGTGAACTTTTCGCTGGGCGGGCTCATCCTCCACAACTCCGGCACGATCACCGCGAACTACTGGCTCAACAACATCTACTCCAAGGAGATCGCGGACGCGCACCGCAGCGCGGCGCTCCATATCCACGACCTCTCCATGTTCTCCGGGTACTGCGCCGGCTGGTCGCTGCGGCAGCTCATCCAGGAGGGGCTGGGCGGCGTCCCCGACAAAATCACCTCCAAGCCCGCATCGCACCTTTCGACGCTCGTCAACCAGATCGTGAACTTCCTCGGCGTCCTCCAGAACGAATGGGCGGGCGCGCAGGCGTTCAGCTCGTTCGACACGTACCTCGCGCCGTTCGTCAAGGCGGACGGCCTCAGCGAGGCGGAGGTGCGCCAGTGCATTCAGAGCTACGTCTACGGCGTGAACACGCCGGGACGCTGGGGCTCTCAGGCGCCGTTCACGAACATCACCCTCGACTGGACGTGTCCCGAAGACCTGCGCGGCAGGAAGGCGGTGGTCGGCGGAACAGAGCAGGCCTTCACCTACGGCGACTGCCAGAAGGAAATGGACATGATAAACCGCCAGTTCATCAAAATCATGCTGGAAGGGGACGCGTCCGGCCGCGGCTTCGGCTATCCGATTCCGACCTACAACATCACAAAGGACTTCGACTGGGAGTGCGGGAACGCGCAGCTCCTTTTTGAAATGACGGCGCAGTACGGCACGCCCTACTTCCAGAATTTCATCAGCTCCGACTTGGATCCCAACGACGTGCGCTCCATGTGCTGCCGCCTGCGCCTTGACAAGCGCGAGCTGCGCAAGCGCGGCGGCGGACTGTTCGGCTCGGACGAATTCACCGGCTCGCTCGGCGTCGTCACCATCAACCTTCCGCAAATCGGCTACCTCGCGGAGACCGAAACAGAATTCTACAGGCGGCTCGACTACCTCATGGATCTTGCGAAGGAAAGCCTCTGCATCAAGCGGAAGGTCATCCAGAAGCTGTACGACGGCGGACTGTTCCCCTACACCCGGCGCTACCTCAAGACGCTGGACAACCATTTCAACACCATCGGACTGTGCGGCATGAACGAATGCTGCCTCAACTTCCTGCACTGCAACATCGCCGCCCCGGAAGGCAGGCTGTTCGCGGAGCAGGTGCTTGACTATATGCGGAACCGCATGGCGGACTATCAGGAAGGCACGGGCGAGCTGTTCAATCTGGAGGCGACTCCGGCGGAAAGCACGTCGTACCGGCTCGCGCGCCATGACAAGGAGCAGCATCCCGACATCATCACAAGCGGAACGTCGGATCCGTTCTATACGAATTCGACGCAGCTCCCCGTCGACTACACGTCGGACATCTTCGAGGCGCTCGACCATCAGGAAGGCCTCCAGACGCGCTACACCGGCGGAACGGTGTTCCACACGTTCATGGGGGAGCAGGTCAAGGACTGGCGGAGCTGCCGCGAGCTGGTGCGCGCCGTATTCACGAACTACAAGATTCCGTACCTCACCATCTCTCCGACCTACTCCGTCTGCCCCGTCCACGGATATTTGAACGGAGAGCAGTTCGAATGTCCGAAGTGCCGCGCCGAAAAAGAGCAGGAGCTCCGCCGAAAGCTTGCGGAGCTGGAGCAGGAGCGCGCGCAATTGTCCGCCGGCAGGAAAAAATAAAATTAAAGCGGCGGGAGGGCGTCCGATGACGGAGCTGCCTTCCGGCTGCATTCAAGACGTGATTCGGGAGGATCGTATGGGAACACGCACATTGGAAGAAGTTGAACAGGAGATCGAAGCGACAAAGGAAGCGCTGTCTCATGTCCGCGGCACGGAGACAGAAGTCTACGCGCGCATCGTCGGCTACTACCGCGCCGTCAAAAACTGGAACAAGGGAAAGCGGGACGAATTCAACCAGCGGAAGCTGTTTTCATTGGAGGCGGACGGATTGTATTCAGTCA
>CAMWPF010000299.1 GCA_947176045.1 uncultured Treponema sp.
CCCGAATGCCCGTCATCTTCCAGTATCCTCTTTAGCGGCATTCCATGCCACAGCGCGTAATAGTCCGCACCCCGGCAAAAGAACAGCGGAATTTCCCCGCCGGTCGTAGAGAAGATTTTTCCAGCGCGCAGCAAAAGCACAAACACCCGCAACGAGCAGACGGAATACGCACACATCCCCCTCTCCCGGACTTTCGCCACAACGCTCATGTCCTTCGAGAGCCAGACGGCTCTGACATCCGGGCAATGCTGATTTACATATTCAAAAAGAAGCCGAGAATTATCCGAATACCGCTGTCCGAACCACGAGCAGAAGATCCACAGGCTCCTGCTGCGCGGAAGGACTCCAATAAGGTAATACAGAGGCAGTAGAAATAATGAAAACAGACTAATAAATGCCCTCCTAATAATTTTCAGAGGAACGGGAAGATTGCGCTTGTTTTCCTTAATCATAGTTTATGTCTCCATATTTTTCATTCATGCATCATCTCCTTTCCTTTCAGAACTGCGATGCCCCTTCCGCGCCGAGTACTCCCTTGCCACTGTCCCCGCACGGATTGCAAACACCACAATCTCCGTCGCAAATGTAAGCAACGGTACCGATATAAAATCAAGCCGTCCGCAGAAGTGCAGCACCAGAAGCCCCGCGACATGGAACGCCGAACCGGCTATCACGCTTGTATTCGCGACACCCACCCTGTTCAGCGCGCCAAGGACTGGATAACCGAACAGATATGTCGGAAGAGAAATCACGATGAGCGGAAGCATCGCACGGAACACAGGAACCGCACCGCTGTACCCCTCTCCGCAGACAATCCGTATAACAGGCGCGGCAATAAACCACAGCAGGACGCACCCGGCGACAATCATTGGTTCAAGGATAAGCAGAATCCTCCGCACAAGCGCGAAATTCTTCCTGTTCACAAGATACGGATAGATGCTGTCTGAAACAGGGGAAAGCATGGAGCGGCAAGTATTCGTAAGGCTGTTCGCCACACCGTACTGTCCGAGTGCAGCCTCAGAGAATCTGACCCCGAGGAGAACGGTGTTCAACGTTGAATAGAGCGACACGGCGATCCTTGATAAAAAAAATACCGCAGATTCTTTCAGATGCGAGAAAATATCCCGAATCGAGATCTTAGGACGTCCGATGAGGTTTCTCCGCTTTATCTCAATCCATGTCATGCCCACAGCCACAAGATTGGAACCGATTGTTGCAACCGGCACAAGCATATAATCAGCTGACCTGCGGACAAGCCCGAAAATAAACGCTGTATAAACCGCCTTTGAAACAATCACACGATATGTCAGCACGCTCATCTGCTCGATTCCGTGGAACAGGAAGTCCGGCAAAAAGGCAGAGAGAATAATTCCGATATAAGAAAGAGTGAAAAAGCTGGAATTCTCACGGAAATTCCGGTTGAAGACGCAGCAGACAGCAAGGACGGCCGCACCGAGCAACGCAAGAATCAATTTGGCTCCGATAACGCTGAACGTAACCACACCGAGCGCACTCTGATCACCGCGGCATTCGGAGCAGGTCTTTGTCGCCGACAGGATGAAACCGAATTCAATCAGCATCGAAAAGTACTGCATGACAGCGTTCGCAAAAACAACCACACCGTACTTCTCTGCACCCAGCACCCTTGTCAGATATGGGAACGTCAGCAGCGGAAACACATAGCCGCTTATCTGCATCACATAGAGGAAGAACGTGTTCTTCGCAAGGGTTCGCTCGCTTTCTGCCACAGCTACTTTTCCAAGTCCTTTTTTATCTGCGTCGTTGAAATCTCCGGCGTACGCTCAAGGTAAACAACTTCACACAATCCCTTCAGAAAATCGAACTTTCCTTTCCAGTCATCGCCCATGACAAATGTATCGATGCGGAATTCTTTCACATCGTCCTCTTTCTGCTCCCAGCAATCCTCTGGAATCACAAGGTCAACATAACGGATCGCCTCAAGAAGCTGCTTTCGCCTTTCATAGCTGAAATAGCATTTTTTGTGTTTTGAATTCCAATTGAATTCATCAGTAGAAAGTGCTACAACAAGGTAGTCACCGAGGGCTTTCGCACGACGCAACAGATTGATATGCCCGTAGTGCAGGAGGTCGAATGTTCCATATGTGATGACACGTTTCATAAATAGCTGAAATTTCCTGAACAATATAAAATTAAAATGAGACTAGAATCCAAAAATAAGAAGAGTTAATCTTACTATATGAAAAATACGATCTTAACGCTAATAAAAATAAGAAAACAAACAAAACATCTAGATGCTATTGCAAATAAAGCTTTGGATTATTCGTAAAAATATCTGTAACACCCATGTTTACAAGATTGTCCAAATTGAATTTCTTTTCAAATGTCTCTTTACTGGGAAAAATCGGCTCCGAGCCAAACACCCTTACTGGAAGCATAGTCCTGCTTTTCAGGTCACCGATATCAAACCCCTCCACATATGGATAAAGCGCATCCACATCATGACAAAATGCAAAATCAAGACAGGAACTCACAGAAGATGCAAGGATTGCTGTTTTTGCAGAAGAATCTAATTTTTTAATCAAAGCAATTGAATCTGGGTTACATTGATAGAAAGATTTTATCATTTGGAAATTGCAAGTGCAATTCAGTATGATAATATATTGCTTCATAAATCAAGATATAAACAGCATAGGATTTGTCTGACA
>CAMWPF010000300.1 GCA_947176045.1 uncultured Treponema sp.
CTCGTAGACCTTGATGGGCGGAAGGATGACGTCGTTGATGGCCGCTTCGTCTACGTGGATCCAGCGTTCGCGCATGAACGTATTCTTCGGGAAGAACTGGTTGTCGAAATCCTTCCATCTGCCTTCGCTTCCGATAATCTTTGCGATGGGGATGGTCTGGAGTCCGACATATGTTTCATTCTGCGGCTTGAGCATCTGCCGCACTGTCTTGAAGGAAATCATCGCCGCATTCTCTGGATTGAGGAAGTGCTGGATTTCATTGATGAACGCCTTGCGCCTCGCTTTTGAAAAATCGCTTTCTGTTACTGCTGACAATTGGAACTCCTGGAGCCTCTTTTTAATGGCTGCCGTACTTTTTCTTTATTCTTCGTTATTTTATGGGAAACTGGATGACGCAGTGCGCGAACGCGTTCACGACGGTTGTGTCCCCGTATTTTCCGATCCGCTCGTCCCTTTGATCGTACAGATGGATGTGCCCGTGCACCATATATGCCGGCCGGAAGCGGCGGAGGAACCAGTTGAAGCATTCGAATCCGACATGGCACGGGTCTTCATGGTCGTGGATGTGCCGCGGCGAGGCGTGCGTGAGCAGGATGTCCAGATAGCGCCCGTAAAGGACGTGGTTCAAGAGCAGGCGGGGAACCATGCAGAGCAGGCGGAATTTCATCTCGCGCTCCGAATACTGGTTCTGTCCGTTGTTGTACTTCCTGCTTCCGGAAATTCCTGCGAGCAGCAGCGGCGACTGCTTTCCGCGCCGCCCGCCGTTCACCTTGAGCGCCGGGTTCTTCAAGATGCGGAATCCGGCGTATATGGCTCCGTGCTGGTGTCCGACTTCCTTCTCCATATCGAATTTGCCGGCTTCGATGAGCGCTCCGCCGGGATCTGCCGTCCCCGGTCCGGTGCGCGAGCCGTGATAGTACTTGAATTCGGTGAGGTTGTGGTTTCCGAAGATGAAATATGTCGGCTTGTTGAACGTCGTTACGATGAAGTCGATGTAATCCATCGGCAGGTCGCCGGCGCAAAGAATCAAGTCGATGTCCGGAAAATTCTTCCGGGCGTTCTGGTTGTAAATCAACGGATCTATTTGGTCGGAAACGCACAAAATCTTCATTTTCAGCGTCCTTGCCCGTTCCGCTTCTTTGCGCCGGCGGAAAGAAGCGCTTCCAGCTTTTCTTTTCCGACCAGCTCGATCGGACGGTTTTCCGCAAAGGCGGCCGCCGGGCGGGTGAATCCTGCGCTCGACAGCATGAACGTCTTCGCGCAGTTCGAGGACTTCGCCTTGTCGAGCGCCTCCCGCACGGCGGCGTCTTCGATGGGATCTGGATCGCGGTAGAACCGGAGCAGCGCCATCTGCTTTCGGACGTTCCGCCAGTCGCCGTCCTTCGCTTCAACTGCAATCATCTGGCAGCCGAATTTCTGCATATCCGCCTGCTGCGCGGCAAGCCCCAGCCCGTACAGCGCCGCGTCCTTGCAGATTTCCATAAATTCCGCGTCGGCGCACGTCAGATAGTCCTTGAGGTTGTCGTTGGACTGCAGATCCTGATATTCCGAAAGCTTCGCCGCGACGTCCTTGAATGACTTGTTCTGCCGGGCAATGATTTCCCATTGCTCTATGGCCTTTTCGATTTTCCGGCTTTTTTCGTAGCAGGCGGCGAGGAAGTAGCGCGCGTACAGCGTGTCTCCCTTCGTGCCGTCCTTGTCCAGCTCGATGGCGCGCTGCAAGTCGATCTGCGCGTTGTCCAGCCGGTTCGCCATCATGTAGCAGGCGCTCCGCTCGATGAGCGCCTTCTGCTTGAATTCAGCGTCGCGCTGCGCCTTGTCGAACGCCTTCACCGCGCCGCCGTAGTCCTTTGTCTCCTTGAGCAGCTTTCCGAGGTAGTAGTAGCAGGAATACGTCTCCGGGTTGAGCGAGATGGCGAGATCCAGCTCGCGCTTGGCCTCGTTGAACTGCTTTGCCTGGAACAGGAGGCATCCGATTGCGGCGTGCGCCTTCGCGTGCTTCCGGTCGAGGGAAATGCACTTCTTGTAGAATCCGAGCGCGAGGTCCTTGCGCCCCCGCTGCTCCGACAGCTTTCCGGCGTTGAAGTAGCCTTCGGGATTCTGCGGCTCGAGCTTTGTCAGAATCAGGTATTCGCGCATCGCCTCTTCGGTGCGGTTGTATTTGAGGAGGAGCGCGGCGAATTCCTTTCGGAACGCGGTTTCCGGAAGCGATGCGTCGAAGAGCGCGTTTTCTTCGACTGCCTTGAATTCCATGAACGCCAGCTCGTTGCGGTTGTCCGCGAGGTATGCCTTTCCAAGGTAGTAGTGCGCCCGGTAGTTCTGCGGCTCCTTGGCGATGATCTGCTTCGCCAGTTTGACTGCCGCCTGATACTTCCCCTGCTTGATGAGCTTCTGTACTCCGTCCATGCGCTTTGGGGACGCGACATTCTTGATGATGAGAACAGCAAGCGCTGCGATGACAACGCACACTGCGACAATCAGAAGTACCTGCACCATGGCACCATTCCATCCTTGCATCAGAATATTGCTCCCCATTATATAGTAAGCCAAAAAATGAGAACAGTGGGCGCGCAGGTTTTTCACAATACGGCAGGATGAAAAAGAATCGGCCGCGGCGGGCGGAAAGCCGTTCAAGTTCTTTTCAAAATGTGATAGAATATGCAGCCAGGAACAGGACCAGATTT
>CAMWPF010000301.1 GCA_947176045.1 uncultured Treponema sp.
CGGCGGAGCAGTCGCCTCCATCATTCAAGGCACCTCAAAACTCATGAATCTATCCACCGGCGCACGGACATTGCAGCTGGCCGCCGCCATCCGGAAGATGCTCTTCGCAATGGCGGACGACGTGCGCGTCATCTTCGTGAAGCTCGCCGACCGCCTTGACAGAATCCGCAATATCAGGAATCTGGAGCCAGCGCGGCAGCGCGCGCTCGCGGCGGAAGTCATCGACATTTGGGCGCCGCTCGCCGACCGCCTCGGAATGTCAGCGGAAAAGAATGAATTTGAAGACTTGAGCCTCAAGTACACGAATCCCGACGCCTTCCAGCAGATCAAGGCGGTCATTTCCCAGAAAAAAAGCGAGCGCGCGGCGTATCTGGAAAAAGCCGTCGCAACCATCAATGCGGAGGCGGAAAGGGCCGGCATCCAGGTTTCAATTTCAAGCCGGGCGAAGCATTTCTATTCGATTTATCAGAAGATGCGGAAGCGCAACAAGGAGCCGGGCGAACTGTTCGACCTGCTCGCGCTGCGCATCATCTGCAAGGAGCAAAGCGACTGCTACACGCTCGTCGGAATCGTCCACGGACTGTGGAAGCCGCTCGACGGCCGCTTCAAGGACTACATCGCCATGCCGAAGGCGAACGGCTACCAGTCGCTGCACACGACGGTCATGTGCGAAGACCGGCCGCTGGAAATTCAAATCCGCACGGAGAAAATGCACGACATCGCGGAGCACGGCGTCGCCTCCCACTGGCTCTACAAGAAGGGCACGAACCATGACCTGGTCGACGTAAAGCACCTTTCGATCTTCAACCAAGTGCAGGAACTGCGCAGCAGCCAGACGCCGGACGACGCGCTGTTCCAGGACTTCAAGAACGACCTGCTCGGCGACAAGATCGTCGTCTTCACGCCGAAGGGCGAAGTCAAGCAGCTGCCGGTCGGCGCGACCGCCATCGACTTCGCCTACGCAATCCATTCGGCAGTCGGCGAGAAGATTGTCGGCGCGAAGGCAGACGGAAAAATCATTCCGATCACGCAGCCGCTCAAAAACACGCAGATCATCGAAATCCTCACCAATCCGCAGGCGCATCCGACGGAGCTGCAGATGAAGGCGGCGCGGACTTCAAAGGCGCGCCAGAAAATCCACGCGTGGCTTTCCGCGCATGACGCGGCGTTCATCGAGCGGGCGGCGCTCGCACGGACTGAATCAGAACACGCTGCGGCCGTCCGGCAGGCGCAGGAGGAACGGCGGAGGCACAAGAAAGGCAGCGGCGCGCCTGCCGCCGCAACGCGCGGAACCGGGCGCGTGCGCATCGACGGCGCGACCAACTTCGTCGTCACGTTTGCAAAATGCTGCCGCCCGGAATATCCCGATCCCGTCGTCGGCTACGCTTCCCGCGCCCGCGGAATCGTCGTCCACTGCGCGAGCTGCCTCACGTTCCAGCGCATTCCCGACATCGAGCGCCGCTCCATTCCCGTGGAATGGGAGGCGGCGGAGGAGGAACGGCGCCCGAAATAAGCGGAGCGTCCGCCATGAATTTACGCTCCGCCGTCAAGATATCTGATGCTGCACGAAGCGGTTCCCCCGTCCTCATCGACAGTCACGAGCGCATAGCCGCGCTTTTCAAGATAGGCGGGAATATTTTCTTCCACAAACGCGCCGAAATCGCTGTGAATTTCCTTGTGCGTATGCCCCACGAGCAGCAGGCGGACGTCGTTCTTGGCAAAGCCTGAAAGCAGATGATTGCGCTCCTCCGTATTCTGCGCAGAATAATAAAACAAGCCGCCTGCGTACAAAGGGACGTGCATTGATACAATCTTCGGAGCCGGATCGCTGCGCATCGCTCGGAGCAGCGCGGCGCTCTGGCGTTCTCCAAGCGAGCCGCCCGCAGAATCAGCAAAATACCAGCTGAAATTCCGCGTCTTGAAATGATAGAACGACGTATGGGGAAACACCAGCCTCTCGAACTGCGTCCAGCCGGAATTGTACAGATCATGGTTTCCGACGACAGTGTACGTGCGGATGCCGAGCGCCTCCAGCTTCCCGATGAAATCCAGATACGCGCGGTACTCGCCTTCCCTGCCGTACTCCGCCACGTCGCCAAGGCAGATGCAGAATTTCGGCCGTCCGCCGCCGGACAGCGCGCCAATTGCAGCTAGAAATTCATCGTCCCGGCGACCGCCGCATACGCCGGAATTCTCGCCGCCGAAATGCACGTCCGTTATGACAAGCACAGTATATGCGCCGGAAGCAGGAATTTCAGAATCATCGGGAGCGTCCGTCCCGGAAAGCTCCTTCAACTCATGCGCCCTGCTGCCAACAGCATTTTCGCGATAAAACAATTCGTCCAGTCCATATCCCTCTAGATTGCAGGACGGAACGAGCGCCACGCATAAAAGCAGCGCTCCGGCAAGGACCGCAGGACGGCAGGAAACGCAGCGCCGGCCCCTCATCCTACAGCTCCACCGTTACGAACGTCCTGACGCTCAGCCTGTCGAAATTCGCACTCAACGTGAACATATCGATATATTGCGCCTCCAGCTCCATTCCCACAGACGCAAATCCGTGGAAGCAGTATTCGGCGCCAAGCTTGAATACCGGCGCAATGAAGAGCATATAGTTGTAGAACGAATAAGATGAAAAGTCGAACCAAAAATGGAA
>CAMWPF010000302.1 GCA_947176045.1 uncultured Treponema sp.
GGAGACGCAGACGAGCCTCGTAAATCCCGATGAGCTGATGAAGCTGCCGTTCAACCGGGCGATTGTGTTCAATCAGGGCATGGCGCCGTACAAGGGCAAGAAGGTCGTCTACTACGAAGACCCGCGGTTCAAGCGGAAGGCGTTCCTTCCCGTGCCGGACATGGAGGGTGTTTCTGACGGCATGAAAAAGCTGCCGAGCAGGAGGAAGCGGCGCGCTGCCGTTTCAAATCATTCTTTGCAGGAGACGATCAGAAAGATGCAGACGTTCAAGGCCGAGGACGTGATTCCGGCCGAGTTCAGCCTGTTCTCATAGGGGAAGCTGATGAAGGGCAGCAGAAAAGACGAAGACGAAAATGTGAAATTCTCCGTGCAGAAGCAGATCCGCCTGACCAGACGGACAGCGGAACTGATAAAGGCGAAGGCGCTTGAAAAGCACACGACTGAAAGCGGGATTGTGCGGCGCGCGCTCGCCAGCTACATGAACAGAAATATGAGCGACACGGAGATTGTCCATGCGTCGCTTGCGGAGAACACGCGGAAGCTGCGCTACCTTGAGGACAAGGTGGAGCTTCTTGCGCTGATTGTCATGCAGCAGACGAAATTCCTGATGCGCGTCATGCCGGGCCGTCAGGTGAATTCTGATGTGCTCGTCGAGAAGGACTTCGAGCGTTTCAGGAACGAATGCATGAGAATGATGAGAGCCAACCATGGCGGAATGCTTGAGTCCATGATTCTGGATCTGTACGAGCAGGACGGAACGGAAAGCGCCGTAAAGGACGGGAAGTGATGCCGGGAATGGATGGCTTCGGGCAGCAGGTGAAGCAGGACAAGTGGATTCACAATATTCTGGCTGACATGGACAGGATCATTCCGTACCTTGATGACCCGAGGGTTACCGACATCGCGATCGGAAACGGCGGGCAGCTGATAGTCGAAGGAATCGGAATGGACAAGCAGTTCACGGAAATCTACTTTTCAGAGGCGGAGACGACGAGCATCATCCACACGAGCGCGGCAATCCTGGGCGTGAACATAGATCCGTTGAACCCGATTGTCGAGGGCGTCCTGCCGCTTCCCAAGTGGAAGATCCGAATCGAAGGAATTCTGCCTACAAGGGCTGTTTCAAATCCGCTCTTCGTCATCCGGCGGCCTTCCGACACTGTCTTCAGTCTGGAAAGCTACCTTGAGGGAGGACGAATTTCACAGGAGAAGTATGAGCTTCTTGTCGAGCATATCAGGCGGCGGAGCAACATCATCATTGGAGGCGAGACGGGTAGCGGAAAGACGACGCTTCTGAACGCGGTCATCGGCAAGATGGTCGAGTTTACGCCTGACGACAGGTTCTACATCGTGGAGGACGCGAGCGAGATTCAGTGCAGGGCGAAGGATCCGTTCCACATTTGGGCGGCGGGAAAGGACTGCCTGAAAGCCGTTGCAATCGCGCTCCGCTGCAACGTGAGCCGGATTATTTTCGGCGAGCTGCGCTACGGAGATGTAACGAACGAGCTGCTGAAGGCATGGAATTCAGGGCATACGGGCGGAATCACGACTGTCCATGCGAACAGCGCGCTGACGATGATTTCACGAATCCGCGATCTTCTGCGCGAGGTGATTCCCGGCGAGCTTCCTGACGTGTCCCAGTCGGTTCAGCTCCTCGTCCACATGATTCCCACAAAGGACGGCCCGATCGTGAACGAGGTCGTGGAGACAAGGCAGCTTTCAAAGTCCTCGTTTATTGAGGAGCTGGAGGACAACAATCTGATTTAGCAAGGAGGTTTTTCTGTCATTTTGAGCCGGCATCTGCCGGCCGCTGTCCGTGCTGGGAACAGTTCCGGGCGCAGCACGGACTCTATAGACATCATCGCATGGCGCGTGAATTTATTTTTTATCTGAACTGTCTTTTTCGCCGTGCGCCGATTCGCCCTTTCCCTTGAGCTTTATATGTTCCCTGAACTGCTTGAACACTTTTTTGATAAACAGGAGTTTGTATGAAATCCATTCCTACAGAAAAAGCTGGAAACGGCACGTCTTTGCTTTCATCGGTAAAAGGTTTTGTATGCTCAAAATCTTTCATTATATTTGTGCTCTTGTCATGCGTGATGGTCTCAGGCGCTTTTTCCGCCACGGACACAATCGAGACGCTTGATACTTGGGGCGACAGGATTCTCTCGATATTCTCATCAGGATGGGTGAAGGCCTTGGCCTGCGTCGCGCTCATTGTCGAGGCGATCGGCATGATTGTCGCAGGACAGCAGGGCGGCGGCGGAGCAATCATCAAGAAGTTCGCTCCATGGATTGTCGGAACGATCATCCTGCTCTGCGCCTCAGGAATCACGAGCTACTTTCTCGGCGATCTCAATTATGACGGCTACAATTCGTACCTTCTGCCGGAGCAGCCTTCAGAAAGCGTCCTGAATGCGCTTGCATAAAAAATCCGCCGTCCGCAGGAAGCCCGCTTTTTTTGGACGGCGGAACTTGTCTGGAGAAGAACAATGGAAGAAGTTACCGTATATGACTTTGCCGCGCCGGTTCACCGCGTGCTGCTCGAGCCGAACCAGATGCTTGGAATCGGCATGACGCCTGCGGTGATGATACTTGTGCTTACGATTGTGCTGATGAACATGGTG
>CAMWPF010000303.1 GCA_947176045.1 uncultured Treponema sp.
GTGGAAGGTTCATGAACGAAGTTCTGTCGCAGGATGAAATTGACCAGCTCCTTACAGCCATCTCGTCCGGAGATTCGGACACAGATGATTTCAAGCCTGTCAGCGATACGCGCAAAATAAAAATCTATGATTTCAAGCGCCCGGACAAATTCTCGAAGGAGCAGCTGCGCACCGTCTCAAATATGCACGAGACGTTCGCGCGCCTTACGACGACGAGCCTTTCCGCGCAGCTGCGGAGCCTTGTCCATGTCCATGTCGCTTCCGTCGACCAGCTTACGTATGAGGAATTCATCCGCTCCATTCCGACGCCGACGACGCTCGCCGTCGTCAATATGGATCCGCTCAAAGGGAACGCCGTTCTGGAAATCGATCCGGCGATCACGTTCTGCATGATCGACCGCCTGTTCGGCGGCCGCGGCGTCACCGCCTCCAACAAGAACCGCGATCTGACCGACATCGAGCAGTCGGTCATGGAAGGAATCATCGTCCGCATCCTTGCGAATATGCGCGAGGCATGGACGCAGGTCATCGACTTGCGCCCGCGCTTGGGGCAGATCGAGACGAACCCGCAGTTCGCGCAGATTGTTCCGCCGTCGGAGATGGTCGTCCTCATCACGCTTGAGACAAAGGTCGGCGAGGAGGAGGGCATGATGAACTTCTGCATTCCGTACCTGACGATCGAGCCGATCATTTCAAAGCTGTCGTCGCAGTTCTGGTTCTCTTCCGTGCGCAGAAGCTCCACGACGCAGTATTTGGGAACGCTCAAGGAAAAGCTTTCTTCTGTCGATATGGAAGTAGTTGCCGAAGTCGGCTCCATCAACCTTTCGATGAGGGACGTCCTTTCCCTGCGGATGGGCGACATCGTGCGCCTTTCCAACACGAAGGTCGGAGACGCGCTGACGCTGAGCGTCGGCAACAAGAAGAAGTTTTTTTGCCAGCCGGGCGTTGTAGGAAAGAAGATGGCAGTTCAGGTTACGGGCAAAATAGAAGATATCGCTGCGGATGATTTTGAAGAGCTTTCCGTAGAAGGAGATGATTCGTTATGAGTGATGGTGCTATTTCGCAGGATGAAATCGACGCCCTGCTTTCCGGTGTTTCTGTTGACGGATTGAATTCCTCCGGCCATGTTTCCGGCAGTTCTGCGGTTCATATTGACGGGCAGGCGTTCCAGAAATTCATCGGCTCGCTGAAGGATCCCCTCGTTGAAAAGCTGAACGGCATGACGGGCGCTTCATTTGAGGGCGGACAGCCGTCGATGGAGGAAATGGACAGGGACGGACTGCTTTCAAAGCTGCCGGAAGTTGTGATAGCCGTTTCGTCCGATTATTCCTCCGGCATCAAGGACGAGCATCTGTATGTGCTTGCACCTGAATTCGCCCAGAAGCTGGTCAACTTGATTTCAAAGGAAGAGAATGCGGACTTCGACGATATGGCGCTCTCCTGCATCTGCGACGTCGTTTCCATTCATACAAATGATGAGATTATGGAGCTTGACAAGACGGGGAAATTCCCTGGACTTGCGTGCAATCCTGCTGAGGCGGTCAACAATCCGAAGGCGATGATCCGGATTCCTCAGGACAGGTTCGCGCTTGTCAGCTATCCGCTGTCGTTGGACGGACAGAGCTATACGTTGTGGGAAGTCATCGGCGGAAAGGCCGCCGAGCAGATCAGCGGTGCGTACGGCGGTGGGGCTGCTGCTTCCGGCGCGCCGGCAGGAGCGCCGAACGCCGCGGATATGTCTGCCATGCCGAACATGGCGGCGGCGCAGCCGCAGATGATGCAGCAGCCTCAGATGAACATGGGCATGAACCAGATGGCGATGGGAATGGGGCAGATGGCTATGGGCATGAACCAGATGGCGATGCCGAACATGGGAATGCCTATGGGGCAGATGCCCATGGGCATGAACGTTCCGAACGTCCAGACGCTGCAATATCCCATGCTGCAAGGGGCGAGCGCGGGAAGCGAGCAGGGCAACATCGGCCTTCTCATGGATGTCTTCATGGAGATGACGGTCGAGCTCGGCCGGACGAAAAAGCAGATAAAGGACATCCTCAGCATGGGCGAGGGGACGATCATCGAGCTTGACAAGCTTGCCGGAGAGCCGGTGGACATCCTTGTCAACCACAAGCCGATTGCCAAGGGCGAGGTCGTCGTCATTGATGAAAATTTCGGCGTCCGCGTTACGGAGATCCTGTCGCCGTTGGAGCGGGTTTCCGATTTGCGTTGAATGTGCCGCAGGGCGGACGGGCGCGGTGTGGGAGCCGCGGCTGCTTTTATCCGCCTGCGTTATTTTGGAGCGCCGGACTTCCGGCGCCTTTTCTTGGGTGGGGAATATGGGACGTTCAAAGACGCTGGCTGCTGCGGCGCTTGCGCTTGCACTTTGTGCGGGCGCGCTGTCCGCGCAGAGTGATTCTAGTGATTCTATTACTGAAAGTACGCACATTGCTGAAAAATTCGATTCGGGAATTCCCGATGAAAGCGCGATTTCCTTGTCGGTGCAGGAGGCTGTTCCGCAGGAGGCCGGCAGGCTTTCCACGTTCTGGCTGTTCTTCAGGATGATTCTGGTGCTAGCCGTCGTAATTGCCTGCATCTACGGCGTCATGTGGTTCATGAAGCGCAGCATG
>CAMWPF010000304.1 GCA_947176045.1 uncultured Treponema sp.
TGTATACAGAATTCTTTCCATCGGATGCACCGGCTCCACATCGCAGCAAATCTGCCAGCCGTGGCTCAAAACTGCGTGAACCAGCTCCTCCGTGATTTCAGAGCCGCCGTCCGCCGCCGGAAAATTCGGCTTTTCCGCCTCGAAAATATCCCGCGCCTTCACGCAGTGCTGTTCAGGATACTGCTCGAAATCGATGTCGTGGAGCAGTCCGACCGATTCCCAGAACTCCGCGTCGCGCTCCCCGCGCTTTTCCGCAAAATGCCGCAGCACCGCGGCGACAGTCCGGCAGTGGCGCAAAAGCGTCTCCCCAGAAACATATTTTTCAAGCAGCTTCTGTGCGTGCGCAACCTTCATTCCGATCCTCCTTCCGGAAGTATAGCAAAAATACGCCGCAAGCAAAACCGCTTTTTTCGCTGCGAGGCGCGGCCGCCGCCTTTTCCTTTTCTACGAAATCTGATACAAATCAAGCATGAAATCCTTCCCGCCGGACATCTGCATCCGGCCGCTCCACCGCAAGCCGAAAGCTCCCCGCAAGAACGCGCGCCAGCCGTGCGCAGCCGTCATTACGGCGCTACTTTTCTGCCTTGCTCCGGCGGCATCCGGCGCGGAAAGCTTTGCCAGCCGGCGCATCCTTTCCTTCGACTTGGGCTACCTTGGAACCGGGCTGAAAAACAACGGCTGGGGTCTGGGGCTTTCCTACGAGGCTGCGCTGCCCTGCCGCCTCGCCGTCAAGGGCGGCTTTTCCCACATGACCATGATGCCAAAAGGCTCCGATATGACCGTTACAACTGTCGGCGTCCAGCTGGAGGCGCTCTGCTATCCGTTCGGACGCGGACTTGACTGGCTGTACGTCGGCGCGGCCTGCGGCACGGACTTCTTCATGTACAAGGGCGGCGCAGTTTCAGACGGCAGTCGGCAGGACACGCTTGTCTCGCTGCTCGGCGAAATCGGCTGGAAGCAGAACTTCTTCAACTACGTCATGGCGGACGCATTCATCGGCTACCGCCATCCCTTGAACAGCGGCAGCAACGCGTTCAGCGGAGAAATCATGCGGCAGGGACTTGAGTACGGCGTACGGTTCAAGCTGAACCTTCCGGCAATTTTCGGACGGATATTCCGGAAGCGCGGCGCGGCAGCAGATTCCGCAGGCGCAGCAGTTCCGGCAGAAGAAGCTGCGGCAGCCGGAGCGGACGCGCAGGCGGAACCAGAATCTGAAGCGCCGGACGGCTACGCTTCGGACGGCTTGTCGCGGTTTGTAATATAATGGAGGTCGTTCTCAGCCGACGCCGCGCCGAGCGTCTCCTGCATCTTTTCAGTCAGGCGCTTGGCGGCAATCGTCTCCGTTAAATTCTGGTAGTCAGCAATTTTGATTTCGGGAAGCAGCTTGAAATCGTAGACATATTTTTCCGTATGATTGTACGACCAGAACGGATCGTGCTTTCCCAGTCCGTACTTGTCGTTTCCGCCGACGAACACCGGCTGGACGTCGCACCCGGCGTAATACGCAATCCGCGCCGCGCCCTTCTTGTACGGATTCGAACCATGCCGCGGCGTCCGCGTTCCTTCCGGAAAAATAATGACGTTGTTCCCGTCGTCAAGCGTCTGCTTGCACAGCCGGCACAATTCGTCAAAGTCGAGCGAATTCACAATGTACGCCTGCTTGATGACGCCTGCCAGCACCGTCTTCGTCAGACCGCCGCGAACGATGCAGTTCGCGTTCGGAACCATCGACATGATGAACACAAAATCAAGGATGGACGGATGGTTTGCGACGATGACTTTGGAATGAATGTTCCGAAACTGCTCGCGGTCGGAAACCTTCAAGGAAACGGCGCCGACTGCCCGCATGAAGTTGACGAAGAAGCGGAACGTGCGGGAAACATAGGCGCGCGCCGCCGTCTGGAATTTCCAGCGCGGATGCACGAATACGCGGATCCACGGAAACACGAATATCGCCAGAAACACGCTTCCTGTTCCGAAAAACGCATAGAAGAACAATTTTATGAACGCCCGGTACGTGTACAGCAGCCAGTTCTTCACCGGCGGCAGCTCCCTGTGGTTGTACCTCTCTTCCCGTTCCACCTTTTCTCTGTCTGTCATGTTCGCCTTCCAAAAAATGCCGCGCGGGAACGTCAGCCGTTCAAGAGCGTCCGAAGGAATTCCGCCGGAGAATCAGGAACTGCACCAGCCGGCGGAAGCGGCACGGCGCCGTCCGTCTGTCCGCAGCCCAGAACGGCCGCGAACGCAAACGGCTCGTTCGGAACGGGCTGGAGCGCCCCGTACTCGTCGGGAACATACTCATCGGCATACACAAGGACGACGGCCTTCTCTGCGCCGCTGAGAATCGGCGCGCACGCTCCTTGGAGCGCCGCGGAAAACCTTCCCTGCGACGGATAGACTGCCGAATATCCGCCGCGCAATGTGAGCGCAATCGTCGCCAGCGCCACCGGCGTATTGAACACCGACAGCGAAAACCCCGCCGGAAGAATTTCGCCGTCCTCAATCAGCCCGCGGTTGATTGCCAGCTCCCGCCCGATTTCGCCGCGCAACGAAATGAACACCTGCTTCAATTCCGCGGCGGCAGGAAATTCCTCCACAACGTCGTGCATGA
>CAMWPF010000305.1 GCA_947176045.1 uncultured Treponema sp.
CACATAGACCGCTGCATTTTTTCGTTCGTGGAACTGTACAAGAAGTGCGAGGTGAACATGCCGGAGCTGATTCCGCTTTCCGAGGACGACAAGAACCGCCTCGCCGAAATCCTGGGCGGCATCGCGAAAAAATACGGCATCCACATTCAGACGTGCGGCACGAACGGCGACTACTCGCGCTTCGGCATCCACAGCTCGGGCTGCGCGACGCTTGCGATTTTGGGCGCGGCGAACGGCTGCGAGTTCAGGGATCTGAAGCACAAGGGACTGCGCGCGGGCTGCCACTGCATCGAAAGCCGCGACATCGGCGCATACGACACCTGCCTGAACGGCTGCAAGTACTGCTACGCCAACAAAAGCCCGCAGAAGCCGCGGGACAACTTCAGGCTGCACAACCCCGCTTCGCCGCTGCTTCTGGGCGAGCTTCTGCCCACGGACGAAGTAACGCAGGGAAACCAGAAGTCGCTTTTGAAACCGGCATTGCAGCAGCCGGAACTGTTCGATGGAGAAGAATAAAATGACCGCAGACGAAACAATAAGCTGGTGCCTTGAAAACCTCGACGGCGTTGTTCTGGTGAACAGCTGGGGCGAGCGCGGGATTTTCTACAATCCCGGCGGACGGCTCAAGCGCGGCGTGTATGTCCTGACCGTAAAGGAAAAGGACGGCGAGAACGACCGCTCCTCCTGCCTTGACCGCGAGGGAATGTTCCGCGTGAACGTGGGCGTGCGGAAGCAGACTTTTGTGCGGCTGTTCGGAACGATTCCCGCGCGTCCGCACAAAGGCGGCGTTGTCTCAATGGATTGTGATTTTACGCAGGCCGACACAATCATGCCGCATCCCGTGTACGCGTGGATGGGCTGGCTGTGCTGCCTCAATCCGTCGGACAAAACATTTGAAACGCTCAAGCGGCTCATCGCCGAAGCGCACGCCTACGCCGCGGAAAAATTTGAACGGAGGAAGGCGCCATGAACGAATCGCGTATGTTTGCCAGAAGAAAAGAATTCCGCGCGTGGTTCGACAAGAACAAGTCGCTTGCGCACAGTCTTGAGGAGCGCGGACTCATGACTGACTTCGGCAGGCAGAAGCGGCTTACGTGGCGTTTGAGACGCTGCAACGCACCGACACTCGTATAAATCCGTTTATCAAATCATCTTTTCGGCAGGGCGCCCCTCCCTCCCCGATGCATCAGACGCCGGCGTCCTCCGCGCCCACCCGGGCGACATCACGCTTTTCCTTCCTGTCAATTGAAACTGCCGCACAAAAACGGTATACTATAGAGAAGTACATTTTTGGCGCGGCCGCCGTAGCGCGGCTGCGCGGGGGTTTGCATGAAGATTAGCGGCGCACAGATTGTCATAGAATGCCTTGCCGAACAGGGCGTCGATACAGTGTTCGGATATCCGGGAGGGGCGATCCTCAACATCTACGACGAGCTTTACAAGAATTCGTCCAGAATCCGCCACATCCTGACGGCGCACGAGCAGGGGGCGTCCCATGCGGCCGACGGCTACGCGCGCTCCACGGGCAAGGTCGGCGTCGTCATGGCGACAAGCGGTCCGGGCGCGACGAACCTCGTTACAGGAATCGCAACGGCGTACATGGATTCCGTTCCTGTCGTCGCCATCACCTGCAACGTTCCGACGCCGCTCCTCGGCAAGGACAGCTTCCAAGAAATCGACATCACGGGCGTCACAATGCCGATCACCAAGCACAACTTCATGGTGCGCAGCGTCGACGAGCTTGCGAAGACAATCCGCGAGGCGTTCGTCATCGCGAAGAGCGGGCGCCCCGGCCCCGTCCTCATCGACATTCCCAAGGAAGTGACGGCGAACCAGGCGGAATTCGTTCCGCTGCCGGCAGGCGCATCTGCAAGCGCATCCGCCATCGAAGACGAAAGCCTGCGCCGCATCCTCACCACTGCAACGCCGCAGGACGCGGAAATCGAGGCGGCGGCATCGCTCATCAACAGCGCGGAGCGGCCTGTCATCTACGCGGGCGGCGGCGTCGTCATCTCCGGCGCATACGCGGAGCTTGCGGCGCTCGCGGAAAAGGCGAACATCCCCGTCGCCGTCAGCCTCATGGGAAAGTGCGCCTTCCCGTCCGGCCACCGGCTCTGCACGGGCATGATCGGCATGCACGGCACGAAGGCATCGAACCTCGCCGCAAACAAAAGCGACCTGATTCTCGCCGTCGGCGCC
Source organism: uncultured Treponema sp. (assembly GCA_947176045.1). Lineage (GTDB taxonomy): Bacteria > Spirochaetota > Spirochaetia > Treponematales > Treponemataceae > Treponema_D. Next base: position 2,200 of record CAMWPF010000305.1, read on the forward strand.
CGCTTCAGCGACCGCGTCATCTCCGATGCAAAGCAGTTCGCGAAAGGCAGCCGCGTATTCCAGATCGACATCGACCCGGCGGAAATCAACAAGAACATTCCGACAGCAGGCTCGCTCGTCGGCGACATCGCGGACATCCTCGCCCGGCTCCTGCCGCTCGTTCATGAGCGCCCGGAATCGCAGTGGAACAAGGACGTCGCCGGATGGAAGGCGCAGGTTCCCGCCTCTTACACGCAGAAGGCGCCGCTCAACCCGAAATTCCTCTTTGAATACGCCCATGAAGCGCTCGGCGACGAGGCCATCGTTACGACGGAAGTCGGACAGCACCAGATGTGGGCGGCGCAGTTCTATCCGTTCTCAAAGCCGCGCACGTTCCTGACGTCGGGCGGACTTGGCACGATGGGCTACGG
>CAMWPF010000306.1 GCA_947176045.1 uncultured Treponema sp.
ATCATCGGCCTCCTGCGCTGCTCATACCTTGCAGAAGAATACCTCAAGACCCTGCTTGACACATCATACTTCGTCGAGGCGGCCGACGTGTTCCTCTGCGCGCCTGACGGCCCCGTCATCGCAAGTTCGGACGACCGCACCTACAGCGGACACCTGCTCGACCTGCTTGCCGGAGACGGCACGATTGACCGGAACACGGCGGACAGCGCGCGGCTTGTGTTCACGCAGGGCGGAGGCTCGGGGGCGTTTGTCTGCGGAAAGGGCAGCAGGACCGACAACATCTGCGCAACATGGCTTCCGAACAACAGCTTCGTGCTTGTGCAGACGTTTCCCAAGAGCGTGACGCAGCAGATGATAAAGGCGGAAAACATTGTCGGAATTCAGCTTGAGGCCGCGCTCATCGCACTGTTCGTCTTCTATATAATAATGCTCGTGTTCCGCACTACGCGCGACAAGAAGCGGCTTGAGTCGGACAACCGCGACATGGGATACATCATCAGCGGCATGAACACGCTGTTCACGCGGTTCGCTCTGGTTGACTTCAAGACGGGGGCATACAAGTATCTTGCCGGAACGACGCCCGAGGACAAGAAGATTGCGAACAGCGGCGGCTACGAAGACTTTGTGAACTACTTCTGCGACGCGCTCGGCAATCAGGACGAGCGGCCTGCATTCAGGGAAGCCCTTTCACGGCAGACGCTCATGGAGCAGTTCCGGGAGCGCAGCGATGTGCGCATCGAGTGCCTTGTGCAGGGCGGCGAATGGAACCATATAAACCTTATCTGCCTTGAGCGGGACAAGGACGGCGGCGTGTCAAAAATCCTCTTCGTGCGGCAGAACATCACCGAGATGAAGGAAAAAGAGCTGAAGATCCAGGCGGAAATGGAAAACGCCAACCGCAAGGAACGCCAGTACCGCATCGCCATCATGTCGAATGCGTTCAGCACGTTCGAGTGCAACTTGACGAAGGACGTGATCGAAGGCGACATTGTGCGCGTCATGGACGACGGAACGCAGGTTTCGCTTCTGGAGCAGGCGGGGCTTTCCGCGCCGTGCAAGGCTTCCGAGTGCTTTGAAAAATGGAAGCAGTTCGTTCAGGAAGAGTCGCTTGAAGACTATTCCGCCTCGGTGAACGTCGGCGCCCTCAAGAACCGTTTCGAGCAGGGCGAGGCTGAAGTCGATGTGGACTACTGGGCGCGCGACAAGGGCGACGAGCAGATGTGCGTGCGACAGTCGTTCATCATGACGCGGGGCAACGGCGGAGACATCATCGCAATGGTCGTCTCACGCGACATCACCGAGCAGATGATGAAGCAGCGCGAGCAGATGCAGGCGTTGCAGGACGCGCTCATGCAGGCGCAGCACGCGAACAACGCCAAGACGACGTTCCTGTCGAATATGAGCCACGACATCCGCACGCCCATGAACGCCATCATCGGCTTCACGACGATTGCCGCGAGCCATATTGAAAACAAGGAGCAGGTCAAGGACTGCCTTCAGAAAGTGCTTTCGTCAAGCAACCACCTTCTGAGCCTCATCAACGACATCCTCGACATGAGCCGCATTGAAAGCGGCAAGGTGCAGATAAAGGAGCAGGAGTGCAACATTTCCGAAATGATGCACAGCCTCGTGAACATCATCCAGCCGCAGGTGAAGGCGAAGCGGCTCGAGCTGTTCATCGACACGTTCGAGGTCGTCAACGAGGACGTCATCGCCGACTCGCTCAAGCTGAACCAGGTGTTCATCAATCTGCTGAGCAACGCGGTCAAGTACACGCCGGCGGGCGGAAGCATTTCGTTCAGGATCATGCAGAAGACGACGTTCCGCCACGGCTGGGGCGACTACACGTTCGTCATCAAGGATACTGGAATCGGGATGTCAGCCGAATTCGTCAAGCACATCTTCGAGCCGTTCGAGCGCGAGTCAACCGTCACGCAGTCGGGCATCCAGGGGACGGGACTTGGCATGGCGATCACCAAGAACATCGTTGAGATGATGAACGGAACGATTTCAGTTGAAAGCGAGCAGGGAAGGGGAAGCGCGTTCACGGTGGAGCTTTCGCTCCGGCTTCAAGACGTGGAAAAGAACGCCGAGCAGCTGCGCGGACTTGAAGGACTGAGGTCGCTCGTTGTGGACGACGACCTGAACGTCTGCGACAGCGTGAGCAAGATGCTCAAACAGCTGGGAATGCGCGCCGAATGGACGACGTCCGGCAGGGAGGCCGCATACCGCGCAAAGGCCGCGCGTGAGGAAGGCGACTCCTACCACACATACATCATCGATTGGCAGATGCCTGAGATGAACGGAATTGAGACTGCGCGCCGCATCAGGAGCGCGGTGGGAGGCGACGCTCCGATCATCGTCCTGACAGCGTATGACTGGAGCGACATTGAGGAGGAGGCCCATGCCGCGGGGGTTACGGCGTTCTGCGCCAAGCCGTTGTTCCTGTCAGACCTCAAGTCCGCGCTGCTCGTTGCGAACAACCCTTCCAGCAAGGAGCCGGAGAAAGCCGCGCCATGGACGCTCGAAGATTTCAGCGGAAAGCGTGTGCTGCTTGTGGACGATGTCGGCATGAACCGCGAGATTGCGCAGATTATTCTG
>CAMWPF010000307.1 GCA_947176045.1 uncultured Treponema sp.
CTTATTTTTTGCCCCGGGGGGGCCCCATCTGCGGGCGGGCCGCGGGGTGGGGCGGGGGCCCCGGTTCCGCGAGGATGAGCACGTCGCGCATGATCTTTTCGCTGTCGCCGGGCGGAACGGCCTTTGCGAGCGCGAGGCATTGGGAGGCGGTCTCCTCCTCCAAGGCGCGGCGGGTCGCGATGATGATCTTTCCAGAAGGGCGCAGCGCAAGGGCGCGCAGGACGGCGTTCTGCAGGAACGACATTCCGTCCGATATGGAAAGGAACTGCTTCGGAAAGTCGGGACGGGACGCCGGCCACAGCCGTTCGCCGAATCCTCCCGCAAGAATCACAATGTCGCTGAACATCGGTTCCTCCCGTTCAGAATTTTGTAAAGATGAAGTTGCAGAACGTCTTGATCCGGTTGATGAACGACGTTTCAATCCGCTTTTCAAGGAATGAAATTTTCGGCGCCTTGACGCCGCCCGCTCCGTACAAAATCCAATTGCCGCCGTCTCGGAACAGCAGGATTGCGGACTTCATGTTCTGCTCCTTCACGCACGTAATCCCTTCATACTTCAGCTTGTTGTTGTTCGTGGATGTGTAGAGCAGGTAGCCGTCCGTCTGCTCGAGCACGATCGGCGTATGGATGGTTCCGAACGGCGACATATACAGATCCGCGTTGATTCTGGTCGTGGAATCGCCTTCCTTCATCGTCGCGATGATCTGCGCCGATGAATACAGGTCGTAATAGCGCTCGTGCCGCTCCGACCAGTACGGAATTCCGGCGTACTCCGAAATGTTCATGAGCGCGCCGCGCATTTTTTCCGGCAGATCCTCGTTGCCTTCGTACGGCTTGACCTGGATCACTTCCGCAAGATAGTTCGGGGAAAGCGCCTTTATAAGCTCGCGGAGCTTGACCGCGCCTTCATTGTCGCTGTCGAGCGACATATTCTTGTATTTGTCGATGTTCCGTATGAGGACCTGCCCGTCCTCCAGCGCCGTCCGCTCGGATTCGGAAAGCATTCCGTTGAACGGCAGGCCTGCGGCGGGAATTGTTCCGAACAGCAGCGCCGCCGCCGCGGCAATGAACGGTTTTGTCTGTTTCATGCTGTCAAGTATATTGAGATTTCGTTTTATTTTCAACCTGATTCGTGCTATACTTGTCTTCTATGATAGCTGCGAGTATGAAGGAGCTTCTGGAAAGCACGTCCGCAGGAGTGATCCGGAAGATGTTTGAAGAGGGCGCCGCGCTCAAACGGAAGTACGGCGAGGACAACGTGTTCGACTTCAGCATCGGAAATCCCGATTTGGAGCCGCCGCCAGAAGTGCTTTCCGCGCTTGTTGCCGCCGCCGCCGACAAAAGCCACGGCTGCCACGGGTATATGCCGAACGCCGGATACCTTGAGGCCCGCGCGGCGATGGCGGAGAAGACTGCGGCGGAGCAGGGCGTTCCTGTTTCGGCGGAGAACGTCGTCATGTCTGTCGGCGCGGCGGGCGCGCTCACGACGGTCATGAAGGCAATTTTAAATCCCGGCGACGAGGTCGTCGTGCCGTGTCCGTATTTTGCCGAATACGGACATTATGTCCGGAACCACGGCGGAAATCTGGTCTGCGTCCGGACGAAGCCGGACTTTTCCCTCGACATTGCGGCAATCGGCGGCGCCTTGACTGAAAGGACGGCGGCCGTCCTCATCAACTCTCCGAACAATCCGACCGGGCGCATCTACACCCGGCAGGAAGTTGCGGAGCTTGCCGGGCTTCTGTGCGGACACGGCAGGAAGGCCGGGAGGACGCCGTGGCTGGTCTGCGACGAGCCGTACCGCGCGATCACCTACGGCGGAGCGGAAGTCGCGCCTGTGTTTCCAGCGTACAAGAATGCGGTCGTCGTTACGTCGTTCGCAAAGAATCTGAGCATTCCCGGCGAGCGCATCGGCTACCTGTGCGTGAATCCCGCCGCGGAAGACGGCGCGGAGCTGGCCGCCGCCTGCATCCTTGCGACGCGGATTTTGGGATTCGTCAATGCGCCGGCGCTCTTCCAGAAGGTTGTCGCGCGCAGTTGGAACGCGCCGTGCGACTATTCGCTGTATGAACGGCGCTGCCGTGAGATCCGGGAAGTCATGGACTACGCCGGACTGGAATATGCCGTTCCCGAAGGGGCGTTTTATCTGTTCGTCAAGGTTCCCGACGGCTGGAACGGCGACGACATGGCGTTCACGGAGCATTTGAAGCGGTTCAACATTTTGTGCGCGCCTGGCTCGGGATTCGGCGGAACGGGCTGGTTCCGGATTTCCTACTGCGTCTCGGAAAGGACGATCCTCAATTCACGGGACGCATTCTACAAGGCGGTTCACGGCTGATGAAGATACTGATGGTTTCTGCGGAAGCCGTCCCGTTCGCAAAGACGGGCGGGCTTGCCGACGCGGTTTCCGCGCTTTCAGCGGAGCTTGCAAAGCTCGGGCATGACGTCCGTGTGGTCATTCCCCGGTATTATGCGATTGACCGCGGCTCGCTGGAGGTGGTCCGGAAGTCGGTGCTCGTGGGCGTCGGCTGGCAGGAGGTCGGCGTCGATTTTTATACGGCCCTGCTGCCC
>CAMWPF010000308.1 GCA_947176045.1 uncultured Treponema sp.
CGGCATGAGCGGCGAGGTGGTTTCGCGGATTTTCGAGCCGTATTTTACGACGAAGGCGACGGGAACCGGGCTTGGCATGACGATGGTCTATAAGATCATCAAGGAATTTTCCGGCGACATTCAAGTGGAATCCAAGGCGGGCAGCGGCACGACGTTCACGATCGTGCTTCCCGTCCCGCAGACGGAGACGAAGCTTATTTCCGGCGGCGGAGGTGCGCGGTGAAATTTACGATCCTTGTCATCGATGACGAAGAGAACATCCGCAACGGTCTTGCCGCAAACTTCGAGCTTGAGGACTACAATGTGCGCACGGCGTCGAACGGGCGGGACGGGCTTGCGCTGGTCGGGAAGGGCGACATCGACTTGGTCGTCACCGACTTGCGGATGGACGGCGTTTCCGGCGAGGAGGTCGTGCGGCGAGTGGTGTCCGAAACGCCCGGCATTCCAGTGATTGTTCTGACCGGGCATGGAAGCATTGACGCGGCGGTCGATGCGATGAAGGGCGGAGCGTACGACTTCCTCACCAAGCCGCTAAATTTGGACCAGCTGAACATGATTGTCAGGCGCGCCCTCCAGAACCGGGAGCTTTCGCTGCAGCACAAGCTGCTTCAGCAGGAGCTTGCCGACTCCCATTCGTTCGGAGAGATGACGGGCAGAAGTCCGGAGATGCAGCGGCTGTACGAAGTGATCCGCAAGGTCGCGCCGTCGAAGGCGAGCGTCCTGATTACCGGGGAGAGCGGCGTCGGCAAGGAGCTTGTCGCAGATGCCGTGCACAAGCTTTCTCCGCGGAAGGACCGGTCGTTCGTCAAGGTGCATTGCGCCGCGCTGAGCGAGACGCTCTTGGAAAGCGAGTTGTTCGGGCATGAGAAGGGCGCGTACACCGGCGCGGATTCCATGAAGAAGGGGCGGTTCGAGCTTGCGCACGGCGGGACGATCTTCCTTGATGAAATCGGGGAAATCAACCAGCCGACGCAGGTGAAGATCCTCCGCGTGCTTCAAGAGCGGAAATTCGAGCGGGTCGGCGGCGAGGAGACCATCACGGTGGACGTGCGGATTGTCGCGGCGACGAACCGCGACCTGGAGGCGGAGGTGAAGGCGGGACGGTTCCGGGAGGACTTGTACTACCGGCTCAACGTCGTTCATCTGCACGTGCCTCCGTTGCGCGAGCGCAAGGATGACATTCCGCTGCTCATCGACCAGTTCCTCAGGGAATTTGCCGCTGAAAATGAAAAGCCTGTGTCGGGAATCGACGTGCGGGCGCGGTCGGCGCTGTACAAGTACGACTGGCCGGGAAACATCCGCCAGCTCCGCAACTGCATGGAAAGCGCCGTCGTCATGTGCTCCGGCACGGAAATCACGCTGGAGGATCTGCCGCCGTCGGTCAGCCAGTGTTCCGCCGACGCGTCCATTTCCATTCCGATGGGGATCACGCTGGAGGAGGCGGAGAAGGCGCTGATCGTCCAGAACCTTGCGGCGAACAAGGGCAACAAGTCGAAGACCGCCGAAATCCTCGGCATCGAGCGGAAGACGCTCCACCGCAAGCTGCAGAAGTACGGCATGGAGGCGGAAGACGCTGCCTCTGCGGCAGAAGCTCCTTCCGGCGGCTCCGGAGCGTGACGGCCGCCGCCGCTTTCTGCGGCGCTTGAACCGGACTTCCGGCTACGGAAGTCCGTCCTTTTTTGCAGCTTCCAAAAGAAACCGGTATGCCTCCACAATCTCCTTTGTTTTTTCCGACGCCGTGCGCTGCATGTAGTTCAATGCCGGAACGGCGTCGGGGTGGTATTTTTTGAGCTGGGCGCGGTACGCCGCCTTGACGGCCTGCACGCCGCTGCCCGGCGGTATATTCAAAATATCGCTATAATGTATGATTTTGTAGCCATATTTGGCTGATTTTGCATCTTTTTTCAATCCTTTTCCAGGAACTTCTTTCCGCCCTGCTTCGGATTTCGGCAGGCTTTCGGCGCGCGCTTCTGCTTCGGCCTCCGTGCTTCCGTCTGCGCCGTTTGTTGCCGTTCCGCGCGTGCCTCCATCCGCCGCGCGCGGCGCTGCGGAATCTGGCGGACAGCCTGATTCCAGCATTTTGTTGAGGAGGTCGCCGAGCTTGTCGTATGGGGAGGGCATGATGCCGCCGTGCCGCTAGATGACTGTTCCGTCCGCGATGACGGCTCCCTTTCGGATGACGATGATGCCGTCGGCGCAGTAGAAGCTTCCGTGGTCGCCGTTTTCGTAGGCGTTTCCGTCCACATTGATGCGCACGCCGCTTCCGATGTGTGCGTTCTTGTCGATGATGGTGCGCGCGATGCGGCAGTTCCTGCCGATGCCGAGCTGCGGGATGCCGTTCTGCTTGTTGCCGCTTGCCGCCTCCGCGTTTTCGTAGAAGTCCGCGCCCATCATGATGACTCCGTCCAGCTGCGTGCCGCTTCCGATGATGGAGCGCACGCCGATGACTGAATTCCTGAGCGTGCATTCGGTGATGACGCAGCCTTCCGAAATGAGCGAGGCGGAGACCGTGGCGCTGTTGATTTTTGCCGGCGGAAGGTTCCTCATGTGCGTGTAGAT
>CAMWPF010000309.1 GCA_947176045.1 uncultured Treponema sp.
TAGCTGGGCGCGGCGTCCTGGCAGGACGGCTCCGGCGTTCCAGCCGACAGGCACAAAGCCGGGCAGTTTCTTCGCCTCGATGCCGGACGCGTCCAAATCCTCCCGCCGCCAGTAGGCCTCTTCGTAGCGCGCTTCGGGCAGGACGGTTGCGGCGCTTCCCGTCAGCTGGAAGACCAGCCATTCCGCGCCGGAAAAGATCCGCGCGCTGTTCCGCCAGTCATCGGGATGCAGCGCCTTGAATGCGGCGAGCCGCGGCACGAAGAGCGACTTTGTTTTTGGAAGGGCGGCCGTGATGTCTGCGGAAAGCGGGGCGTTCCAGAGCAGCGTGCGTCCTGATTCGGAGACGACGGTCGGACCGTTCCCGGAAATGCTCAGGGCGCAGACGGAAAGCAGTCCGTCCGCGGAAAGCGGGGAATTTCCGCCGCCGTCCGCGTTCCAGCGCGCGGAAAGTTCGTCCCGCATGGCGCCTGCGGCGCGGAGCAGCGCCGGAAGCCACGATTCAGCGGCGCGGGAAGGATCGGAGATGTCGAGCTGCTGCCTTGAGGCGCAGACGGCTTTTCCCGAGACGTCGAAAATTCCGGCCTTGAGCGAAGTCGTTCCGACGTCCGCGCACAGCAGGAAGCCGTGCGTCCGCGTCATTCTTTACGCGCTTCTGTCTGCTGCTTTACGATTTTTTCGATGATGCTGCGGTTGTCCAGCAGGTCGCCGATGGACTGCTTGTGGTGGATCCGGGTGATGACGTTGGCGAACAGTCCGCTGACGTCGGTGCTGATGTACCATTCTTTTTGCAGCAGGTCTTCGTGGTAGACGGCGTTCGTGCCGATGATCCGGTAGAACAGCCCCTGCTTGTACGCTTCGTCGAACAGCTCCACGGCGTTCCCGGTGAAGAACGGCAGGCTGATCGCCGCAATCACCTTCGTCGCGCCCTGCTCCTTGAGGAAGCCCATCGCCTTGAGCAGGGTGCCGCCGGTTCCGAGCATATCGTCCGCAAGGAACGCGACCTTGCCGCGGACGTCGCCCAGCAGCTTGATGGACTTGATGTTCGTGTCCTTCGCGTTCTGGGTGACGACCGAATAGTCGCGCTCCTTGTAGATCATGGCGAGCGGCAGCTTCAGGCCGGACGCGTAGAATTTGTTGCGGTCGATGGCGCCCGTGTCCGGCGAGACGACGACCATGTCCTCCGTCTGCCCGGTCAGATCGACAATCTTGCCCAGCTCGCGGATGATCTGGTAGCTGGCGTGCAGGTTTTCCAGATTGAGCGTGCTGAACGCGTTGATGATTTCGCGTGAATGGATGTCGAGCGTGATGATTCTGGTAACGCCGAGCATTTCATAGAGGTGTCCGAGCATGCTCGCCGTAAGCCCCTCGCGCCCCTTCTTCTTGTGCTGGCGGCTGTACGGATAGACGGGAATGACGAGCGTGATGTCCGCGGCGTCCGCCTGGCGCACCGCGTCGATGGTGACGAGCAGCGACATGACGTGGTCGTTCACCGACAGGGACAGCTTGTTCTTTCCTTCGTTGAGGGAGATCTCCTCGTGGTTCTCCACATCCTGGAAGATGAAGACGTTCTTTCCGCGTATCGGCTCCAGAATTTCCGTCTTGAATTCGCCGTTCGCAAAGTAGGTGAAGCGCGTCTTGATTTTGAACGTCGGAAGGCGGTACTTGTCCACCGCGCCGCGGATGACAAGGTCGGAAGCTTTAAGGTCGTTGTTCAGATTGATTCGGTTGATCAGTTCGTTTTTGTCAATGTTGTATCGTTTTGAAATCGTATCGTTCTTCAGCGTGAAACGATGCTTGTACATATGCTTCAGATGCGTGATGACGGCGTCTGCAAAAGCCTCGCCTCCCGGACAGGCAATGACTCCAAGGGCTGTAGGCTCGGAATACGGCATTTCAAAAACCTCTTTTGTGATGGAATTCCCTGAAATCCAGCAGAACATTTTTTCATGACGTCCGGGCGGATTCAAGCGCCTTCATAATATCATTTCTCATAAAGCTAGGTCAATATCCGGCATTTTTTCCTGCCGCCGTTTTTCCGCAGGGAGGAAAATGGCTGCGCTGGAACCGTGCAAGGTTCCAGCATAAAGCATCGTCAGGCTTCCGTATAAGGCGCCGTCAGACTGCCGTGAATGCCGGCATCGCGCTGCGCCGATTGGCAGTACCGTTTCTTCATCGCTGTAACAAGCATCGTTACGGCGTCCAAATCGTTCTGATCCAGGTACGGCAGGGCGGAAAGTATCTTCCGATATTTTGCAGGGAGCTGCGGGATATGGGATTCGTCAGGAGTTTCTCCTGTCACCAGGTATTCGACTGAAACGCCGAGCGCGCGGGCAATTTTTACCGCTGTGTCCGCCGTAGGGAGGGAATTGTGCCCGGTGAGGTAGTTTCCGAGCGTATTCTTGCTGACTCCGCATTTTGCCGCAAGCTCTTTCAGCAGCATCCCCTGATATTCAAGCTCAGACTTCAAATTCTCTTTAAATCCCATGTTTTGAAATTGTAATTAAATTTAATATGAAAACTGTTGTAAAAAATTAAAAATGGTGTATAATGAG
>CAMWPF010000310.1 GCA_947176045.1 uncultured Treponema sp.
GATCAAAATCAGCACCATATTGGAAAATGTCGCCCTGACGGAATCCGAAATGCAGGTGAAGATCCAATGCCACTTCATGCCGGTGGAATACTTCATCAGGCGCTGCAAGTCAGAATTCGACTTCATCTTCTTTGATCCGCCCTTCCCGTACCGCTTCCATGAGCAGCTTGTCGCGGAGGCTGCGCGCCGCCGCATCTTGAAGGAGGGCGGCACGATTTTGGTGCACCGTCCTGCGGAGCGCCGGATGCCGGATTCCATTGGAACGCTGCGGCTGGCGGACAGGCGCGTCTACGGCCGTTCCGTCGTCGATTTTTACCGGTACGCCCCCATGAATGACGGCGCGGCGGAACCGGCGTGCCGCCATTCAAAATCAAGTTGACTTTTTGACAGAATGTGCTACACTTGAGTGGACGAAATGGCAAAAAGTGAAGGTTTGCAAGGATGACCGAATCGTTGGAAAATCAAATCAGGCAAAAGCAGGGAACGGACGGATTCATCAAATGTACGGACGGCCCGGTTTCCGGATTAACATCGGAGCAGAAGGCGCTGCTGAACCGGAAGGGCAACGTCCTGTTCAATGATGGAAAGATTGAAGAGGCGCGGCGGATTTTCACAACGACAGGCTATTCCGACGGGCTTACCCGCGTCGGCGACAAATATATGGAGCGGAGCGAGGGAATCAAGGCGCTCAAGCAGTATGTCCTCGCCCACAACCAGAACAAGGCGGACGCTGTGTACGAAAAATTGGCGGCTGTCGTTTCCGCCGTATTGGGTGAACCGCAATCAAAATGAACGATTATAAAATGAATGAAGGAAATGAACATGAGCAATGACGAACGACTTGATTTTCATCATCCTGCCGGCGATATGCTGTTCCCTTCGGAACACGACATGGACAAGCCCCACGAAAAGGACGGAGTGAATTCCCAAATTTCAGAACTGTCCAAGTCCGGATACCAGCTTTTGAAGGCGGATGACATTGCAGGCGCGAAAGGCGCGTTCCAGCGGATTCTTGCGCTGGAGGAGAACAACAATTACGCGCTGGTCGGTCTGGGAGATTCGGAGCGGAAGCAGAACCATTTCCATGACGCCATCACGTATTACAGCACGTGCCTGGAATTCCATCCGGGGAACAACTACGCGCTGTTCGGCCTTGCGGACTGCTACAAGGCGCTGAACCAGTACCACAAGGCGATCGACATTTGGGAGCAGTACCTCGTCCATGACGACAGGAACATCACGGTGCTCACCCGCGTCGCCGACGCATACCGGAAGATCCATGACTTCAAAAAATCAAAGGAGCTGTATCTGCGCGTGCTCGACATGGAGCAGAACAACGCGTACGCCCTCATCGGACTGGGACACCTGCACTATGACTTCAAGGAGTACAAGGACGCGCTGTATTATTGGACGCGCATGCTTGAAGTCAACCGGAACGACTTGGACATACGGATTCTGACATCCATCGGAAACTGCCACCGGAAGCTCAAGACGTTCGATCAGGGAATTCATTATTTCGAGCGCGCGTTGGAGATGGATCCGAAGAATTTCTACGCGCTGTTCGGCCTTGCGGACTGCTACCGCGGCATGAACCAGCAGTACCGCTCCATCGAGTATTGGAACAGGATTCTGGAAATGGATCCGCACAACAAGGTGATTTTGACGCGGGTCGGCGACGCGTTCCGCAATACAGGGGACTACAAGTCGGCGACAGAATATTACAGCAAGGCGCTTGACATCGACTTCGATATTTATGCCGCACTGGGACTCGCCCTCATCTGCAAGGGCGAGGGAAAATACGACGAGGCGGCCGACCGGCTTTCCAGCCTGATCCGCAACGATCCTAAGAACTACCGCCTGTATGTGGATTTGGCAGACTGCTACATCAAGTCAGGGCGGACGCAGAAGGCGGTGGAGTGCCTGGAGTCGTTCCAAAAGCAGGGGCTGCGGAGCACGGCGGTCAACGAGCTCTTGGACAAGCTGCGGAACAACAAGCCGCTGTTCTCTTGATCTGCAGGCCTTCTGCGGCAGAGGTTTTGCAATCTTATGGAAAAAATTGCGCTTGCAGGGCTTCTGCCCGAAGAAATTGCGGCGGCGGCTGGATTCAGCCAGAAATTCCGCGGCGTCCAAATCTTCAAATGGATCGGGAGCGGCGCCACGGATTTTTCCCAGATGACAGACCTTTCAAAAGCCGTCAGGGAGGAGCTTTCCCAGAAGGCCGTCGTGCGCTCTTCCTCCGTCTCGAAAATCCTCACGGATCCGGACGGAACTGTCAAGCTGCAGGTCGCCCTGCGCGGCGGCGGCGCCGTGGAGACGGTGCTGCTGACGGACAAAGACGGCCGGAAGACGGCGTGCGTCTCCTGCCAGGTCGGATGCGGGATGCGGTGCGCGTTCTGCATGACCGGACGGCTCGGATTCCAGCGGAATCTGGAGGCGGCGGAAATCGTCGAGCAGTTCCTGTTTTTGGAGCAGGAGGCGGGACAGCTGGACAACATCGTGTTCATGGGCATGGGCGCGCCGATGCTGAACCTTCCTGCGGTGCGG
>CAMWPF010000311.1 GCA_947176045.1 uncultured Treponema sp.
GCAAACCTCATCCAGAACCGCGGCATGATTTACAGCCTCAAGCCGATTGAGCCGAAATTCTCCAAGATCATCCCTAAATTCGGCGAATATTTCAAGAACACGCTTTTTTCGATGAAGGGGGCGTTCAACGTCGCGAAGTCCGTCGGCAAGGTCGCCGTCATTGTTGCCGCCGCCTATCTGCTGCTGCGGAGGAACATTCCCGTGTTGCTGTTCGCCATCCAGGCGGGAAACATCGTCGGCGCGATGGGGAACATCGCGTGGATTGCGGCGCAGCTCCTCCTGATCTCCGCCGCGTTCTTCATCGTGGTGTCCATTCCTGATTATTTTGTGAACAGGCGCGAATTCATGGAATCGATGAAGATGACCAAGCATGAAGTCAAGCAGGAATACAAGGAGATGGAGGGCGACCCGGAAGTCAAGAACCGCCTCAAGCAGGCGCAGCGGCAGCTTCTGCAGCAGAATATGCCGAAGGCGGTGCGGGAGTCCGACGTCGTGATCACGAACCCGACGCATTTCGCCGTTTCGATGAAGTACGACCGCGCGGTCGCCGACTCTCCGAAGGTGACGGCGAAGGGGGCGGACGAGGCCGCGTTCCAGATGAGGCGCATCGCGTCGGAAAATGGAATTCCCGTCGTGGAGAACCGTCCGCTGGCGCGCGGGCTATATACAGACACCGAAGTTGGTGATATAATACCAGACAAGTATCTGGCCGTACTTGCGAACGTGTACGCCGAAATCATGAAATATCGCTCAAAAAATGTTGAGTAGCTTGCTGGGTGGGGACTGATGGCAAACGAAAACAGGGGAACATTTTTAACGCTCTTGCAGCAGAATATGCCCGGCGCGGCGGCGGTCGTCGTCGTGCTCATGCTCGTCATCCCCCTTCCGAAGACGCTCATCGACATCCTCATGATCCTGAACCTTTCGCTGTCCGTCGTCATCCTGCTGGTCGTCATCTATACGCCGCGGGCGTCCAGCTTCTCGTCGTTTCCGCGCGTCATCCTGTTCGCGACGCTGTTCGGGCTGGGCATAAACATATCCTCCACGCGGCTGATCCTCGCCGCGCGTGCAAGCTCCGCCGGGTATTCCTCCACGCAGAGCGCGATGGTGCAGGCGTTCGCGGACATTGTGACCGGCGGAAGCAACATCGTCATCGGAATGGTGATCTTCATCATCCTGATTGTGATCCAGGTGATCGTCATCACGAAGGGCGCGGGCCGCGTTTCGGAAGTCGCCGCGCGCTTTACGCTCGACTCCATGAGCACCAAGCAGTTCGACATCGACAACCAGCTTTCCAGCGGCTACATCACCGAAGAGGAGGCGCGGCGCATGAAGGAGGAGCTGCGCCGCGACATCGACTTTTATTCCAATATGGACGGCTCGTCGAAATTCGTCTCCGGGAACGTCAAGGCGGGGATCTTCATCACCGCCGTCAACTTGATAGGCGGCTTCATCGTCGGCATGGTGCAGAACGGGATGTCGTTTTCCGACGCGATGGAGGTGTACTCCAAGCTGACCATCGGAGACGGCCTGCTTTCACAGCTGCCGTCGCTCATGCTTTCGTTCGCGACGGGCATCCTCGTGACCGGCGACAAGGCGGACGAGTCCCTCACTGACAAAATCAAGCGTGAATTTACAATTGATGGGGCGATTTATGAGATTGTCGGCGTGGCGCTCGCCGTGATGGGCGTCGCCCTGCGGAACCGGACGCAGTTCCTTTTGATTCCGGTCGGCGCGCTGTTCTTTTATGTGGGCTTCCGGCTGTCGCGGGCGAAGAGGTCCGCGGAGCTGCAGAAGGCGGCGGAAGACGCCGCGGCGAAGGCTTCCGGCGGCGCGGGCGGCGCCTCGAATCCTGAAAGCGATTCAGTCGCTCCGCTTGATCCGCTGCAGCTGCAGCTTGGATACGCGCTCATTCCGCTGGTGGACAAGGACAAGGGCGCCGAGCTGCTTGAGCGCATCACGCGGATCCGCCGCGAGTGCGCGCTGGATCTGGGGCTTCCCGTTCCGCGCATCCGCATCATCGACAACATGAATTTGGATCCCGACGAGTACAGCTTTCAAATCCGCGGTATTGAGGCGGGCAGCAGCAAGATCCGGCTGGGCTACTACATGTGCATGAACACCGGCGCCGTGACGGAGGAATTGAAGGGGGAGGCGACGAAGGATCCCGCGTTCGGAATGCCAGCGATCTGGGTTCCTGAAGACCAGCGCGCCGACGCGGAGCAGGCGGGCTACGCCGTCGTGGATCCGCCGACCATCATCGCGACTCATCTGACCGAAATCATCCGGGCGCATGCCGCTGAAATTCTGGGACGGCAGGAAGTTTCCACTATCATTGCCGACGTGAAGAAGACGAATCCAATTGTCGTCGAGGAGGTCATGAACGGCGACAAGCGGAAATTCTCGTACGGCGACATCGAGAAGGTGCTGCAGGGGCTGCTGCTCGAAAAAGTCTCCATCAGGAATATGGTCGCGATTTTGGAGACGCTTGCGAACTACGGATCGATTACGAGCAATTCATGGGAGCTGGT
>CAMWPF010000312.1 GCA_947176045.1 uncultured Treponema sp.
GTTCCAAGCATCTCTTCATTGAACAGAGCCTTGAACGACTTCACGTACTCGGAGCGATTCCGGCTTTCAATCCTGCACCGCTCCGCGCGGGAAAACCATTCCTCCACGGCGCGGACATTCGGAAGGAACGAGGCGGCCGCAGATTCGTCCGCCGTTCCAGAACATGGAAAGACCGGCGGACAGTCAAACAGGACGTCCGAAAACAGCGCGGCCGCGGCGGAAAATTCGCCGTCCCGCAGCGCCGGATCGCCGTAGTCCATGAGGCGCTGGATATCGGCGGCAATTTCCGGAAGCGGACGGACGGACGGCGGAAGCGCATCCGCACCGCCCGGCTTCCCGCAGACAAGCGCGTTCCAGGCATCGGCCGCCACACGGATCTGCGCCGCAAGCTTCGATTGGAACACGCCGGGCGGATCCGCAAGCGACGTGCATTCGGAAACGGCTTCGGCAAACACATCCTCCGCAAACTGCTGGAGCCTTCCCGCCTCCGCAAAACGGCGCACCGCCGGATTGTCGCGGCGGCTGAGCGCGAACGGAAGCGCCAGACGGCGCACCATGTCGGCGGAAGAACCGCCGGTCGTAAAGTCGGGACGGATTCCGTAGCGGTTCGCCGCCTGACGCACAATGCCGCCGCAGTACGAATCAAGCGTCTGGATATGCACGTTTGAAAAATCCGCCACCGCACGCGCCGCGTTCTCCCGCTCCCTTTGCGGAACAGCCGGATCATCCGCAAAACGGCGCAGCGTACGGTAAATCCGGCCGTACATTTCTCCGGCGGCCTTGTTCGTGTACGTCAGCGTCAGAATGGCCGAAGCCTTGACATCCTTTGACATGACCAGCCACGCAAAGCGCGTCGCAAGCACCTGCGTCTTGCCGGAACCAGCCCCGGCGGCGACCACCGCGTTCTCCGTCCGGCAGCAGGCAGCCTTCTGGCTGGCGTCCAGCTTCTTCGGAAGCAAATCCAAATACGCGTACCGCGCTCCTTCTTCCATCTGTTCCTCCGTCCGAAGCATCATTCTTCTTCCGCCGCGCCGTGGGGAAGCGCGTTTCCGGCAATCTGGAACGTCGTCCGGCACACCGCCCGGAAATCACACGCGGCGCAGTCCGAATAGGCGTCGAGGTTTTCAAAAATGCTGGACGGCCGCGAAACCGGCTCCAGCCGTCCAGACGACACTTTTTCCGCAAAGCGCCCGCAGTACAGCCGGAACGCCCGCAGCGTCGGCTCGAACTGCTCCATGGTCTTCCTGCCGTCCCGCCCGTCCACGACGACGCTCTGCCTGCCGCCGGAGACCGAACAGACGGCGGCCCGCTCCACCGGAACGGAGCCGCAGGAAGACGCGCTCCACAGCGCCACGTACATCGCAATCTGAAAATTCTCCAGCGCGCCGTCTTCCCTGACGCGGCAGGAGCTGATGGACGGAACGGAGGCGGCGGAATTCTTGTAGTCCACAATCGAAACCGCTCCGTCATCGCCGCAGAGGATGCAGTCCGTCCGTCCGAACAGCGCATAGCCGCCGTCCGTCTGCGCGCAGAACCGGCGCTCCGTCGAATGCACCGTAAATCCGCCGAAGCCGTCTTTGTCCGAAGAGCAGAACGAATGCAGGAAGTCGCAGACCGTCCGCTCGAACTGCTGCTGTTGGGAGTCCAGCATGGCAAGCACCAGCGGACTGCCGTGGAACGCCATTTCAGGGGAATGGATCGCCTCGCGCGCGCACCGCGCCACCAGCGCGCGCACCGACCGCTCCACCGCGCCGAACGTTCCGTCCGCCTCCGTAACGGGAAGCGGCGCCCCGTTCTTTTGAAAGTCCGAGAACACCAGCTCCAAAATCTTATGGTTGACGCTTCCCGGCTCATACACGCTCAGAAGCTCTGCATCCAGCGTGTCCTCATGCAGAAAAAGCGCCTTCTTGAAAAGCCATTTCCGCGGACACGGAAAGAAATCCTTCATGTCGTCCTGGGAAATGCTCACAGCCGCCGGAACAGCGCCGCCCAGCCGCCCGCTCCGCCGGGCAAACAGCGCGCCGACCTTCCGCCGAACGGCATCGGAAGCAGGCCCGCCGTCCATCCCGTCCGCCTTCGCCGCGCAGGAACGCCAGCGGAAGAAGCCGCGCCGCTGCATGTCGGTCAGTTCGGAAGGAGCGGCATCCGCCCGCCTCCCGCCGAGAAGCCAGTTCCGTTCCGCAAGGAAGAAGTCGCCGCCGTCAAGTTCAGAAAACGGCGTGCCGCCGGCAGGACAGTCCGCCGCCTCAAAATAGGTGTGGGGAATGGAAAATCCGGCGAACGACTGCTCCGCGCAGGAAAAGACGGTACGCCCGCGCTCCGCGCCGTTCCATGCGCCGTACAGCCGGATGAACGCCGAAGACGCCTCGTCGCTGTCGGTGATGTCAAGCGCCCGCCGCTTCTCGTTGTTCAGGAACGGCAGCGTCCGGAACGGAACGGTCAGCGCCTTCTGCGTGCAGTTGATGACGAAACGGAACGGATACGCCGCCTCCGCCGCAAGCCGGTAGCTGAATACCG
>CAMWPF010000313.1 GCA_947176045.1 uncultured Treponema sp.
GAATCATACTGAGCGCCGACGCCGGCAAGCGACGTCCGCTCAGCCTCCGGGATGCCGAGCTTTTCCCACGTGTCCTTGATGTCCTGCGGAACGTCCTTCCAATCGCCCTGCATCTTCGTGTTCGGACGCACGTATGTCGCAATCTGCTCCATGTGCAGGCCTTCGATTGACGGCCCCCATCGGGGAACGCGCAGGCGGCTGTATGTTTCCAGCGACTTCAGGCGGAATTCCCGCATCCATTCCGGGTCGCCCTTTTCCGCGGACAGTTTCTCCACGATTTCCGGCGTCAGCCCCTGCTCGATGCGGTAGTATTCGCCCTCCTTCTCCTCATACCGGAAGTCGTACAGCGAGCGGTCGATGTCGCCGACGCGCGTCTTCTCGTCACTCATGGACGCCCTCCCGCAAAAACTGCTCGAAGCCGTGCCTGTTGACTTCCTCGACAAGGCTTCCGTCCCCAGTCTTCACGATGGAGCCGTTCACAAGGATGTGCGTATAGTCCGAGTGCAGGCTTTCCAAAATCCGCGTGGAGTGCGTGATGACAAGCAGCGCGCCCTCGTGGCTGCGCTGGTACGCTTCGATTCCCTTTGAGACGGTGCGGACGGCGTCCACGTCCAATCCGGAATCCGTCTCGTCCAGAACCGCAAATTTCGGATGCAGCATGAGCAGCTGGAGGATTTCCGACTTCTTGCGCTCGCCGCCAGAAAAGCCGACGTTCAAATCGCGGCCGGCGTACGACGCATCCATGTCAAGCAGCTCCATCGCTGCCTTCAATTCCTTCTGGAACTGGAACAGCTTCACACGCTCGCCGGTGCGCTGCTGGATGGCGCTGCGGATGAACGTCTCCACTGAAATGCCGGGAACTTCCAGCGGATTCTGGAACGACATGAACAGTCCGGCGCGCGCGCGCTTGTCCGTCGGCATATCCGTTATATCCGCGCCGTCGAACAAAATGGTTCCGCCCTCCAATTCATAGGCGGGATTTCCCATAAGGACGTTTCCAAGCGTCGATTTTCCAGCGCCGTTCGGCCCCATCAGGACATGGGTTTCGCCGCGGCCGATCCGCATCGAAAGATTCCGGAGGACATGCTTGGAATCCACCCGGACAGAAATATGTTGAACATCAAGCAGGCAATCAGACATAAAAACTCCTCTATTTCTGCGCCGCCAAGAACAGCCGCGGACGCTCCGCACGGGCGCACGGCGAAAAGCCTATTCATTTACTAGGTATTTTCCCCTATCAATATACACATAATACTGAAAAAAGGCAAACTCGACAATACAAGCCGATTTCGGCGAACTGCGAGCAGTCCGCCGAAAAAAAATCCGCGCGCCGCAAACGGCGCGCGGTCTCAACGGTATCCGCCCCGCAATCACTGTTCAGGAACTTCAATCTGCCCGAATTCACAAAGCGCATTGGCAATATGCGCATGCTCCAGCAGCTCCAGCTGCCTCTTGATGCGCCGGTAGATGCGGATTTCGCCGGAACCGCCGCCGCCGCACAGGATTTTCAAAATCCGCCGGCCGCCTTCCGGCAGCTCCCATGAGCGCACGTACAGCTGGTTCGTCGGACAGAATACATCCACGTCCACCACCACGGACTTGTTCGTCGCGCTCACCGACCAGTGCAGCTTTTCGCCGTCCTGATCCGCAGGCATCTGCACGCAGTCCCAGATCGTCTCGAACGCCCGCTTCGGCGCGTCCGCCGCCAGCAGCACCGGCTTCCCCTCAAAGTCCGAAAGCACGGAAACCCGCCCGTCGTAAACGCCCTGCACCGCAAAGTTGGAATGCATGAGCGTCATGCCGCTGATGAGGCTCGTCAGGCAGGAAGAGGAAAAATGTACCCACGATTCTGGAAACGTGCGCCCCCAGTTCCGGTCGATGTAGCCGAAAGATTTTTTTGGAACGACACGGTATTCCTTCCCGTCGATCTTCACCGTGCCGGAAAACACCGTCCGCGCGCCGGTCGCCAGCCACGTCCTGTCCCGCCCGCAGTATCCTTTTGGAAAATCATATTGAATTTCGTAGCGCAGCTCCCATGAGACAGTTCCCGCGTCGCACAGATATGCAGGATGAACCGACAAATCGTTTTGGGAACAGCTGATGACGCCGATCAGCTTGTCACGGGAAAAGAAGCAGCGCCCCGCCTCAATTTCAAAATCCTTGGCAGAAATCGCAACGTCCTTGGAGGCATGATATGAACACAGCTGCTTCGCCCCAGCCCCCAGAACGCCGGCGCGCACGACGACGTACGACGGCGCGACAAGCGCCTCGCTTTGTATTTTCTGTGCCGACGCAGTTCCCGCCCGCACGTTCTGCAAATCCTCTGGAGAAATCTTGACGCGCGTCTTGAAGCCAAGCACCGGCTCCAGCGGAGAAAGTCCGGGGTTCCCCATCGAAAGTTCAATGAAAAATTTTCGTTCAAGCCCTGTCGTGCTTTCAATTACGGTGAAGACAAAGCGCCACAGATTGACTCAGCTCTTTTTGAGCTAACCGTACAGCTGGTGCAGG